>CANNEW010000024.1 GCA_947503685.1 Comamonadaceae bacterium
CGACGCTGTCGCCGGGCATGTGCCCCTTGCGATCGGATCGGTCTTTTTGATGAAACCGCATGTAGACAGCAAACGCATGCGCCCGCTGGTGGTGACAACGTCCAAACGCTCGCCCGATTTGCCTGATGTGCCTACGCTGGCGGAAAGTGGGTTCCCTGGATTTGACGCGCCCGCTTGGTGGGCCGTGCTTGCACCAGCAAAAACACCGCCCGAAATCGTCAAGCGCATGAACGAAGAGATCAACAAAGCGATGCGCATGCCCGATACCGCCAAGCGGATGGACGCGCAGGGCATCGACGTGGTGGGCGGCACGCCAGAGGCGGCCCGCGTATTTATCGAGCGCCAGATGGACGTTTGGGCCAAGGTGGTCAAGGACAACAATATCCAGGCCGATTGAGCGCACCGGCCCGCTGCGCGGGCCGCAGCCGCATTGCTGTGGCTATTGCTCGGGCCTGATCTGCAGCGCAACCAAGATGCGTGCGACCATGTTGTAGGTGGCGATCGCACTGGTGATCTCGACGATCTGTGTCGGGTCGAAATGTGCACGCATGGCCGCGAACAAGGCATCGCTGACTTTCACGTCCAGCGTCATCTGCGCGGCGTATTGGATGATGGTTTTTTCCACTTCACCCAGGACGGCGCTGTCAGGGACCGCGCGCGGATCGGCATCCACAAATACGCGTAGGGCGTCTAGTTCGGCCTGGCTGCCACCGGCGGCTAGGAAATCCGGGGCGTGGTGGTGGTACTCATAATCTGCCCCGGTCAATAGCGCCACCGTGCAAATGCCCAGCTCGCGCAGTTTGCGACTGGTGGGCAAGCCGGTGCGCACCGCCTTGAGATAGACATTCCAGCCACGGGCAAGGGGTTCGCTCCACAGCAAAGCCTTGTCCAGGTTAATCAGCGCGCCGCCGCGCCGCGCAAGAATCGCTTCTACCAAGTCGGTCGGCTGTGGCTTTTGTTCGGGTGTCCAGTCGGGTATGCGCATAGTTTTTTGCTCAGTGAGTGCATTGAATACATTTGCTTGGCTTGAAGTACTAGCTACTCAGCCTATCGGCGGCGGATTTGAGATGCCCCTTGGCCTGCACCAATACGCCCGCCTTCCCTAAGCCAAATGCAGGCATATTGGCATACACATTCTCATAGCTTCCCGGACCCGCCTTATAGGTTTCGTGCCAAATGCCCACCGTGCCGTCGGTACCAATGGCTTTGTTAAACGCCTGCCACGCCGGCAGATGCGCCGCATCTTTGTTTTTTGCGTAGTCCATCAATTGGTCCATGGAGCGCCAGTATTGAACCAGGATGATGGTGCGCGAGAACCACATTTCATGGTGCATCAGCCCGAGCTCGGGCTTGCTGTACAACTCCTTGAGCATTTTTGGCATGGCGCCAAAGACTGGCAACAACTTGTGCAGCAGCCAAGGCTTGTTGATACGCATGCCGATGAGAAACACCACAAAATCACCTTCCATCTTTGCAGTCATGCGGTCTTTAAAAATCATAAGCACCCCAATGTGAGTAAGAAAACTTTTGCCTAGGCGCTTGTAAGGCCTGCCGCCGGACAACATCCAATTATGTCCAGCGCTGGCGAACGCTACGAGACCGGATCCAGACTTCGCCAGCGCGCATAGGCCAGACTTTCGTGTTCTACCGGCAACTGTTGCTTGGCACGCAGGTAATGGTGGGTGTAGACGTCCAGGTAGGCGCTCAATGTTTCCGCGGCGCGGCCCTCGCCCGCCAATTCCAGGCACAGGGCGGCGACTTCGCTGGTGCAAAAATGGTCGTCGCGCCGCGAGCGGCGCAACTGGTAACGCGAGAGCTGCGAGGGCGACAAACTGAGCACCGGAAAACGCTCCAGATAGGGGCTTTTGCGAAACATCTTGCGCGCCTCGGCCCAGGTGCCGTCTAACAAAATAAACAAAGGACGCTTAGCGCTGGGCCCAGACGCCTCTTGCACGGCATGCACCACGCGCTCCGGCGCCACGTACTCTCCGGGGAATACCACATAGGCTTGCCATTGCGGGTCAGCCAGCAGCGCGAGCAAAGCGGGGTCGGTTTCAGTGCGCGCCCAGCCAAAGGCGTAGGTATCCGCAAGCACATCGGCCACCAACCAGCCAGTATTACTGGGCTTGAGGGCCTCGATGTCGCCCATCAGCAAGCATATGCCGACCTGCGTTTGCAAGCTTGGGCGCAAATCGCACATACAGTGGCTAGGCACCAGACGGCAGCCTGCGCAACGCACACCCTTGATGCCACCGCGCGCCAGAAAGGGCTTGGAACTTTGGGCCAGGCGCTCGGTGCGCAAGCGGGCAACAGCATGGGGCGGGCAGGCGACAAGCGTCATGGGAAGCAGGGGTAGGCGCACAAGTGCTTTACGCCTTTTGCCTATCGCTTGGGTGTATGGGAATGCGCATACCCAAGGAGGTCGGACCCCATGCGCGCTAAGACAGGCAGCCACAATCGGTCCTTGCCCTGCCGGTAAAGCCTGACGCTGGGGTACCAGAGGCTATCGTCCCGATCCAGCATCCAACGCCAATCGGGCGCGTACGGCAGCAGTATCCAGGTCGGTTTAGCTAGCGCGCCCGCCAAATGGGCCACGCTGGTATCGACTGAAATCACCAAGTCCACCAGATCGCACAAGGCTGCGGTATCGGAAAAGTCTTGGATATGCGCACCGAAAAAGCGAATGGAGCTGGCTTGCATCGCATTCTGGTCTGCGGGCCGTAGCTCCTTTTGCAAGCAGATGTATTCGCAGCTTTGTGGCAAATAGGGAAGCAAAACGTTCAAATTCAGACTGCGTTGCAGGTCGTTTCTGTCTAACCCATTGCCGCTCCACACCAAGCCGATGCGCGGCTTGCTTGGCGGCCCCAAGCGGCGCTGCCAAAGCGCACGCTTGGGCGCGGTGCTGGCCAGATAGGGTGACGGACTGGGTATATTGGCCAGCTGCGTTTGCAACGCAAGCGGCAAACTGAGCAAGGGGCAGTGGTAGTCAAAATGCGGTAAAGCCGACCCTTTTTCAAACAAGTGCTTGGGGCCTTCCAGCGTTTCAAACAGTGTCATCAAAGGCTGGGGAACTTCCAGCAGCACTTCAGCGCCCAGGGCGCTGACGTCGCGGGCATAGCGGCAAAACTGAATGCTGTCGCCCAAGCCCTGCTCGGCGTGCAAAAGCACGGTCTTTCCATTGAGGGGCGCATCTCCCAACCAAAGCGGCTGAGGAAAGTCGCGTTTGCGCGAGCTAAATGTGTCCCGCCGCCAACGCCATTCATAGTGCGCCCAACCCTGCGCAAAATCACCGCAGAGCAGCAATTCAATGGCCTTGTTCCAGTAGGCATCCGCATAATCGGGCTCGCTCGCTATGGCAGCGTCGTAGCTTTCTATGGCCTCGGCGCTGCGCTGGAGTTCCTGCAACGCAAGGCCCCGGTTATTCAAGGCATGGGCCCAACCGGGCTGCAGCGTAATCGCCGTGTCGTAACTTGCAAGGGCCGCTTCAAACTGCCCTAAGGCGCGCAAGGCATTGCCCAGGTTGTAATGCGCCTGCGCAAACTCCGGCTGCGCAGCTATTGCACCGGCATAGCTTTGCGCCGCCTCGTCCCAGCGCAATTGATCCTGCAAGACCACGCCCCGGTTATTCCACGCCTGCGCGTAGTCCGGCTGGATGGCAATGGTCTGACTGAAACTGACAATGGCCTCTTCATAGCGCTGCAACTCCTTGAATGCCAAGCCCAAATTGAAATGTGCTGAGGCGTTGAGCGGGTTGTTGTGTACCGAATCGCTGATTAGCTCCGCTGCCAAAGCGTGCTTGCCCGATTGCATGGCCATGGCACCCAGCATGTGCAAGGCATCTGCATGGCCGGGCTGCAGGGCCAGCATGCGCTCATAAGCAGCCCTCGCCTCTTCGAGTTGGCCCTGCTGGTGGTGGGCCAGGCCTTGCTGAAACAAGGCAGCCAGTGCATGGGGGCCTTGCATAGGCTGCTTAAGGGCGCCCAAGCGCTAGCGGCAAATGGCTTGGGCGTTGCTTGGCGGTCATAGCCCAATTTTATCGGTCCGGCTTTGATCGCTTGACCGTCGCTGAGCAATGGCTAGAAGACGCGCAGCCCCTTGCGCTAGTTGTCATTTAAGCCATTAAACTGGGCGCCAGTTTGAATATCCGCGCAAAAAGGTGTTTATGGCAATTTTCGTGACCGGCGGCGCCGGCTTTATCGGCAGTAATTTTGTCCTTGACTGGTTGGCCCAAACCGACGAACCCGTGGTCAATCTGGACAAACTGACTTATGCCGGTAATTTGCGCAATCTCGATCCCGTCAAAGACAATGAGAACCATATTTTTGTGCAGGGCGACATTGGGGACAGCGCCTTGGTATCGGCGCTGCTGGCACGGTACCAGCCCCGGGCCGTACTGAATTTTGCAGCGGAAAGCCATGTGGATAGGTCCATCAGCGGCCCCGCAGAATTTATAGATACCAATATCGTGGGAACCTTCCGCTTGTTGGAAGCAGTGCGGACTTACCGGGCTGGCCTGGCTGACGCCCAGGCATCGATGTTCCGTTTTTTGCATGTTTCAACCGACGAGGTTTATGGCTCGCTGCTAACCGACGAGGCGGCCTTTAGCGAATCGCGGCGCTATGAGCCCAATAGCCCCTATTCAGCCTCTAAGGCCGCCAGCGACCACTTGGTGCGCGCCTACCACCACACCTACGGACTGCCCGTGCTGACGACAAACTGCAGCAACAACTACGGTCCGCTGCACTTTCCCGAAAAATTGATCCCGCTGATGATCGTTAATGCCTTGGCCGGTAAGCCCCTGCCGGTCTATGGCGACGGCCAGCAGATTCGCGACTGGCTGTATGTGAAAGACCATTGCGCGGCGATCCGCGTAGTCTTAGACCGTGGCCGCGTGGGTGAAACCTATAACGTGGGTGGCTGGAACGAAAAAGCGAACCTGGACATCGTGCATGCGGTGTGTGCGCTGCTGGACGAAATGCAGCCACGTGGCGACGCCAAGCCCTACGCCAGCCAAATCAGCTTTGTCACCGACCGCCCGGGACATGACCGCCGCTACGCGATTGATGCCCGAAAAATCAGCGAAGAACTGGGCTGGCAGCCGGCCGAAACCTTTGCAACAGGCTTGCGTAAAACCGTGCGCTGGTACCTGGACCACCCCCAATGGGTGCAGGAAGTCCAATCGGGCGCTTACCGCGACTGGGTGGCCCAGCAGTACCAAGGCGTGGGCGCAGCGACATGAAAATTTTGCTGCTGGGCCGCAACGGGCAACTGGGCTGGGAACTACAGCGCAGCCTGGCACCCTTGGGCGAGGTGATAGCCCTGGCAAGCCAGGCGCAAGACAACCCGAACCAGTGCTGTGGCGACTTAGCCAACCTAGAGGGTTTACGCCAAACCCTGCGTGAGATCGCCCCGGACCTGGTCGTCAACGCGGCGGCTTACACCGCGGTGGATAAAGCGCAAACCGATACCGAACAAGCCTATGCCGTCAACGCGCTGGGCCCTGCGGTGCTGGCTGAAGAAACGCTGCGCCTTGGCGTATGGCTGGCGCATTACTCGACCGACTACGTGTTTGACGGCAGTGGCCAGCAGCCCTGGCGCGAGACGGATGCTTGTGCGCCGCTGAGCGTCTATGGGGCCAGCAAGCGCCAGGGGGAGCTGGAAGTCGCCCACAACCCCAGGCATCTGATTCTGCGCACCAGCTGGGTCTATGCGGCACGCGGCAGCAATTTCGCCAAAACCATGCTGCGCCTAGGCGCCGAGCGCGATGAACTGAGGGTGATTGACGACCAGATGGGTGCCCCCACCGGCGCGGAATTGCTGGCCGACGTCAGCGCCATAGCCTTGCGCCAGGCCATGGCGCAGCCGGCTCTCGCAGGGCTGTACCACTGCGCAGCAGCCGGCCAAACCAGCTGGCATGGCTATGCGCAATTTGTATTGCAGGAGGCGCGTGCCTTAGGCATGCCGGTCCGAGTCACCCAAGAGCGGCTTGTGCCGATAAAAAGCGCGGATTACCCGGTCGCAGCCCCCCGCCCCCTGAACTCCCGCCTTGATTGCGCCCGGATTGCCAATGTATTTTCGATACATTTACCATCCTGGCAATGGGGGGTGCGCCGGATATTGCAGGAAATCGCCCTTACCAAAAACTTATGAAAAATACCCATAATTCAAATAGAAAAGGCATTATTTTGGCGGGGGGCGCGGGCACCCGCCTCTACCCGGCTAGCCAAGTGGTGAGCAAACAGCTGCTCCCGATTTACGACAAACCCATGATTTATTACCCGCTCAGCACCCTGATGCTGGCGGGCATTCGGGATATTTTGGTGATATCCACGCCGCAGGATACGCCGCGTTTTTCCCAATTATTGGGCGATGGAAAACAATGGGGTTTGAATCTGCAATATGCGGTACAAGACAGCCCGGACGGGCTGGCCCAGGCATTCTTGATTGGAGAATCATTTTTGCAGGACAGCCCCAGCGCGCTGGTGCTGGGCGACAATATTTTCTACGGCCACGATTTTGCTTCGCTTGTGCGATCTGCCAATCAAAAAACCCTTGGCGCGACAGTTTTTGCCTATGCGGTACAGGACCCGGAACGCTATGGTGTAGTTGAGTTCGACGCGACTGGGCGCGCGATCAGCTTGGAAGAAAAGCCCGCGGTGCCCAAGTCGCGCTATGCCGTAACCGGCCTGTATTTTTATGACCAACAGGTGGTGGAGTTGGCCAAACAAGTGAAACCCTCACCGCGCGGGGAATTGGAAATCACCGACCTGAACCGCCTGTATTTGCAAGCCGGGCAATTGGAGGTGCAAACCATGGGCCGTGGTTATGCCTGGTTGGATACCGGCACCCATGAATCCATGCTTGAAGCAGGTCAGTTTATTTATACCGTCGAAAAACGCCAGGGGCTTAAAGTTGCGGCGCCCGAAGAAATTAGCTGGCGTAATCATTGGATCGACGATGTGCAGTTAGAAAAATTGGCCGGCACCCTTGGTAAATCGGACTACGGGCAGTATTTGCTGCGCCTACTTCAGGACAAGGTGTTCTGATGCGCGTCACGCCTACTGCCATTGCCGACGTTTTGCTACTGGAGCCGCGGGTATTTGGTGACGCGCGCGGCTTTTTTCTGGAAAGCTATAACGAAAAGGTATTTGCCCAGGCGACCGGCCTGCAAGTGCAATTCGTGCAGGACAACCACTCGCGCTCGCAGCGCCACGTACTGCGCGGCATGCACTTCCAAACTGAAAACCCCCAAGGTAAATTAGTGCGTGTGGTGGCCGGCGCGGTGTTTGACGTTGTTGTCGATATCCGGCCCGATTCCCCGACCTATGGCAGCTGGGTTGGTGAAGAACTCTCCTTGGACAACCAGCGCCAGCTCTGGATTCCTCCCGGTTTGGCCCATGGCTTTCTGGTGCTCTCTGAAAGCGCGGATTTCCTTTATAAAACCACCGAGTATTACCATCCCGCCTCCGAGCGCTGCCTGGCTTGGAACGACCCGATAGTGGCCATTGACTGGCCATTGGACGACAAGCCCCCCTTGGTTTCAGACAAAGACGCTAAGGGCTTGAGCTTGAACCAGCTTTGAGTGACCCACAAGCCCTCGCCCTAAGCACTGCACAGAGTAGTTCCATGGCAGTCTTGGGCAGGGTATTGCTAGCGTCCGGAAAAATTGACAAAGTCACAGTGCAAAAAGCACTGAAAAACGCCCCGGGTAATCGCAAAAGTCTGATTGCAGAATTAGTCGATTCGGGTGCCATGCGCCCGCTGGATGTGGCCCAGGTATTGGCACAGGCCTTCGCGGCGCCTTTGCTCGACCTGTCTGCGATCCATCTCGCTACGCTATCTGACAAACTGCTAGACGAGCGAATTTGCCAGGAGTATCAGCTTTTGGTACTGGGCAAACGCAAGCATGCATTGGTCATAGCCACCGCCGATCCGTCCAATCAGGAAGCGTTGGAAAAAATCAAATTCGCAACCCAAAGCAATGTGGACTGGGTGGTCGTTGAATATGACAAATTAGTCTTAGCCTTGCAAGCGGAATCGTCGGTCGCTACCGACCTCCTTTATGCTGATTTTGGCGACAGCGATTTCGAAGGGCGAGAATTTATAGGGGCAGGCGATAGGCCCAGCCCGGCAAAAAATGAAGTAGACGATTCGCCGGTAGTTCGTTTTCTGCAAAAAATATTGCTCGATGCGGTACGCATGGGCGCATCCGACTTGCATTTTGAACCTTATGAATTTTCCTACCGCGTGCGCTTTCGTATTGACGGTCATTTGCGTGAAATTGCCAGCCCGCCACCAGCCATTAAGGAAAGACTGGCTTCGCGCATCAAGGTGATTTCGCGCATGGATATTTCGGAAAAACGTGTGCCGCAAGACGGGCGCCTGAAACTGAAAATTTCGCGCGACAAAACCATCGACTTACGCGTCAGCACCTTGCCAACCTTGTTCGGCGAAAAAGTAGTGATTCGTATTTTGGACCCGAGCACTGCCAAATTAGGCATCGATGCATTAGGCTATGAGGAAGCCGAAAAACAACGATTGTTGCGGGCTATTGCGCGGCCCGATGGCATGATTTTGGTGACCGGCCCCACTGGCTCGGGCAAGACGGTGTCGCTCTATACCTGCTTAAACCTACTGAATCAGCCGGGCGTGAATATCGCAACCGTCGAGGATCCGTCGGAGATCAATATGCCTGGCGTGAACCAGGTGAACGTGAACGACAAGGCGGGGCTGACCTTTGCCGCCGCACTCAAATCCTTTTTACGGCAAGACCCGGACATCATCATGGTGGGCGAGATCCGCGATCTGGTAACCGCTGACATTGCCATGAAAGCCGCCCAGACCGGGCACTTGGTGCTCTCCACGCTGCACACCAACGACGCGCCCACCACGCTCACACGTTTGCGCAATATGGGCGTGCCAGCCTTCACTATTGCAGCTAGCGTGATATTGATCAGCGCACAACGCTTGGCCCGCCGCCTGTGTGTCCAATGCAAAGAAGCCTTCGATCTGCCAAACGAAACCTTGCTGGAATCGGGATTCAAGCACGAAGATATCGACGGCAGCTGGAAGCTCTACCGACCGGTGGGCTGTAGTGCATGCAACCATGGCTACAAAGGGCGGGTGGGCATATACCAAGTGATGCCCCTGTCCGATGCAATTCAAGCCATTATTTTGCGTGATGGCTCGGCCATGGAAATCGCGGTACAGGCCGAGCGCGAGGGCGTGAAAACCTTGCGCGCATCCGGTTTAAGTAAGGTGAAGCTGGGTTTAACCTCATTGGAGGAAGTACTCGCGCTGACCAATGCGTGATTGAAGGGGGACCTAAAAATGCCAACACAAAGAACGTCAGGCGCCGCCAACACAGCTGCCCTAGACACGGTATTCAAATGGAAAGGGGTGGACCGCAGGGGTCAGTACCTGCAAGGCGAGTTACGCGCCACCAGCAAAGCGGCCGCGCGGGCGGTATTGCGCAAGCAGGGCATTCGCCCCAGCGCCGTATCCAAGCCGCTTTTTTACATGGCACAGGGCATCAAACCGAAGGAGATAGCACTCTTTACGCGCCAGCTCTCCACGATGATCCAATCAGGCATCCCGCTGCTACAGTCATTTGAGATCGTCGCTCAGAGCAGCAGCAACCCCTCCCTGGGCCGCATGGTGAACGCCATCCGCAGCGACGTCGAGACCGGCTCATCCCTGAGCGCAGCGTTTCGCAGGCACCCTCGGCAATTTGATGCACTCTATTGCAATTTGGTCGCTGCCGGTGAATCCGCGGGTATCTTGGACAGCTTGCTCGACCGCCTGGCGCTGTACATGGAAAAAACCGAGGTCCTCAAGGCCAAGATGAAGTCCGCCCTCACCTACCCGATTGCCGTGCTGGCGGTAGCAGCTACCGTGGTAGCGGTAGTCATGCTCTTTGTCGTGCCCGCTTTCAAGCAAGTTTTCGCGTCCTTGGGCAGCGAGTTACCAGGCCCTACGCTGATGGTCATTGCCTTCAGCGAGTTTTTCGTCCATTACTGGTTGCTGATTTTCGGCGGCTTGCTAGGCGGAGGGTTTTTTCTTGCCCGCGCCATTCGTTCCAGTGAAAAACTGCAGGGTCAGCGCGACCGGCTGTTACTCAAGTTGCCTGTGTTTGGCAATGTAATCCGCAAATCCTATATCGCACGCTGGACCCGCACGCTAGCGACCCTGTTCGCGGCGGGCGTGCCCTTGGTCGAGGCGCTGCAATCCGTAGGCGGCGCCTGCGGCAACAGGGTTTACCTGGAGGCCACCGCGCGGATTGGCCAGCAAGTATCCTCGGGGGTATCACTGACCGCAGCCATGACCCAATCCAACTTGTTCCCTCCCATGGTGCTGCAAATGTGCGCTATTGGCGAGGAGTCCGGCTCCATTGACTTCATGCTGGGTAAAGCGGCCGATTTCTTTGAGGCCGAGGTGGACGCGACGCTTGCAGGCATCTCCAGCTTGGTGGAGCCCTTCATCATTGTCTTCCTCGGAACTCTTATTGGCGGGCTGGTCGTGGCTTTGTACCTGCCGATTTTCAACATTGGACAGGCACTCTGATGCAGTCCGCCCTCGCAGAGCAGGCCGTCGTCTTCCTTGGCCTACTGGGCTTGCTGGTTGGCAGTTTTCTCAACGTAGTCATCTACCGATTACCCAAAATGATGGAACGCCAATGGGCGGCCGATGGTGCGCAGGCTTCGGGTCAAGCAGCGCCGCCTCTAGAGCCATTTAACCTCGTGGTGCCGCGTTCCACTTGCCCGCATTGCGCTGCCGGCATTGCCTGGTACGACAACATCCCACTCATAAGCTATAGCTTGCTGCGCGGCCGATGCCGACATTGCCAAGCAAGCATCGGTCTGCGCTACCCGATGGTGGAGCTAGGCACCGCGCTGCTGTTTGCATTTTGCGGCTGGCGCTGGGGCCTGGGAGCCGCCGCGATGGCCTGGTGCGCCTGGATGGCGGGCATGCTGAGTCTGGCACTCATTGATTGGGACAGCACCCTCTTGCCCGATGTCATTGTGCTGCCCTTGCTGTGGCTTGGACTCATCGGCGCCAACTTGCAATGGACGGGCGTGAGCTTGGAACAAGCGCTGTGGGGCGCAGTCGCCGGTTACCTCAGTCTGTGGTCAGTCTATTGGATTTTCAAAATCGTGACCGGAAAAGAAGGCATGGGTTACGGCGATTTCAAGCTGCTGGCCTGCCTGGGCGCCTGGTTTGGCTGGCAGGCCCTGGTTCCCATCATCCTGATGTCCTCCGTGATGGGCGCTGTCGTAGGCATGGTGCTCAAACTCAAACAAGGTTTGCGCGAGGGCGGTGTGTTGCCCTTCGGTCCTTTTCTGGTGAGCGCAGGCTTAGCATGCCTGTTCGCCAATCCATTGGGCTTCACGCTGCGCGTGCCATGAGCAGGGCAAGGGCAATGCGTTTGGGTGTTACGGGCGGCATCGGCAGCGGCAAAAGCACGGTCTGCGGCCTGCTGGCCCAAAAAGGCATTCCCCTTATCGATGCGGACGCGATCTCCCGCGCCTGCACCGCGCCCGGCGGAGCCGCCCTGCCCGCCATTGCCCAGGTATTTGGCGAAGCGGTGTTTGAGGCGCCGGGCCTATTGAACCGCGACGCCATGCGTACCCTGGTTTTTGACGACGCGCAGGCGCGCGCCCAACTCCAAGCCCTGTTGCACCCTCTGATTGCGGCCGAAATTGAACGTCAGGCCGCCCGGGCGCAGGCCTCGTCGCCGCCGTGCATCGCTTTTGATATTCCGCTGTTGGTGGAGTCCAAGCGCTGGCGCCCGGTACTTGACAGAGTGCTGGTGATTGACTGCGAAGCGCAAACCCAAATCGACCGGGTCATGCAGCGCAGCGGCTTGACGCCGCAAGGCGTACAAAAAATCATGGCAGCACAAAGCAGTCGGGCCGCCCGACTGCAATGCGCTGACTTTGTTTTATTCAACGAATCCGTGACAATTGATGAGATTGACCAGCGCTTGCGCGCAATATTCCCCTTCTTGGAGATATCATCCCGCCACTGGAAAAATAGCGCGTGATCCTGTACGAATACCCGTTTAACGAAAAAATTCGCACCTATTTGCGTTTGGAGCACCTGTTTTCGCGGCTCTTTACGCTGCAGGAGCGCCTGGACGCCCTGGACCACCATTTCGCGCTGATCACCCTGTTTGAAATTCTCAACGTAGGCGCACGCGCTGACTTGAAAACCGACGTCCTCAAAGACCTGGACCGCCAGCGCCAGACCATGCTGGCCTACCGTGGAAATCCGGCCATTGCCACCGACGTGCTGGAGCGACTGCTGGCGCAACTCGAAGAATGTTTTGTCGCCCTGACCAGCGCATCGGGTAAATTAGGCCACGAAGTGGGTGAAAACGACTGGCTCAAAAGCCTGCGCAGCCGCACCAGCATCCCGGGCGGCACCTGCGAATTTGACTTGCCCGCCTATTACGCCTGGCAAAAACTGGGCGACCAACGCCGCCAAAATGACTTGCGCGAATGGGTAGCGAGCCTGGTGCCTTTGTTCAACGGCATCCACTTGCTACTGGGCCTGCTGCGTGACTCGGGCGCCCCGCAAAAAATGGTGGCGCTTAGCGGGCAGTTCCAGCAAAACCTGCCGCAAGGCCGCACCTTTCAGCTGCTGCGCCTGTCGCTAGACCCCCAGCTGGGCGCCATCCCCGAAATCAGCGCCAACCGCCTGGTGGCCTCCATCCGCTTTGTACGCCACGAAGCCGATGGCAAGCTCTACAGCAATACCGCCGACACCCCGTTTGACCTGACCCTGTGCGCCTGAGCGCAGGCGGCCTGCCATGTCAGACAGCCCTTCGGCGCCGAAAAAAATCGTCACTTGCCCCCAGTGCAAAGGCGACAGCGTGTATGCGCCGCGCAACCCCTACCGCCCTTTTTGCAGCGAGCGCTGCAAAAATCTAGACCTGGGGGCTTGGGCTAGCGAGTCCTTTCGGGTGGCTGCTCCAGAGCAGATGGAGGATGACTCGCCACCGCAACAGCTGCAATAAGGCCGCTCCCCTCACGAGGCTTGTCCGGCCCCTTGTTCATCGGCCAACCAGGCCAAAACCGGCAAGGCGCCGGGCAACACGGGTTCAACTTGGACGGGCAATTCCTGCCATTGCGCATGCTGCCCCTCGCACATCACCAATTCTCCGGACCAGTCCAGCACCTTGAAAAAATGCAGTCGCACCAGGGCGTGCGGATAGTCCACCACCTGCACCTGCCAGGCTTGACAGCGCAACACCTGGACGCCTAACTCTTCATACAACTCACGCGTTAAGGCCTGCTCCAGCGACTCTTGTGGCTCCACCTTGCCACCCGGAAACTCCCAGTAACCCGCGTAGGCCTTGCCCGCCGGACGCGAAGTCATCAAAAATTTGCCATTCGCCTGCAGCAGAACGCCCACCGCCACTTCGGTCAAGGGCCGCTGCGTGCCGCCGCTACGGGCCACATGGCCGTCGGCCACCCGGTCCACCGGCACCTGGCTCATGCCGCTGCGCCCGGGTCCTGCCGGCCGGCGAAGTCTTTGGCAAATTGCCAGGCCACGCGACCGCTGCGCGAGGCGCGCTCCAACGCCCAGATCAAGGCCTCTTCGCGCCAGTGGCTGCGCCGCGCTGTGTCGACAGCCAAGACATCCAACCATTGGGCCACGATGATGAGGTATTCATCTTGCGTGAACGGGTAAAAACTGACCCACAAACCAAAGCGTTCCGACAGGGATATTTTTTCTTCCACCACCTCGCCCGGATGCACTTCGCCGCTTTCGGTATGCTGGTAGCTCAGGTTCTCGGCCATGTACTCAGGCAGCAAATGGCGCCGGTTGCTGGTGGCATAAATCAAGACATTGGCCGAGGTTTCCGACACCGATCCGTCGAGCACCGACTTGAGCGCTTTGTAACCCGCCTCACCTTGGTCAAAACTTAGATCGTCGCAAAAAACGATGAATTTTTCAGTGCGCTGTGACAGAATATCTACCATGTCCGGCAGATCCATCAAATCGGCCTTATCCACTTCAATCAGGCGCAAGCCCTGGGCGCTATAGGTATTGAGGCAGGCGCGCACCAGCGAGGACTTGCCGGTGCCGCGCGCGCCGGTCAGTAGCACGTTGTTAGCCGTCTTGCCCTGGACAAACTGCTCGGTGTTGCGGCGGATTTTTTCTTTCTGGATATCGATTTCTTTGAGGTCGTCCAGGCGCATCGCCCCAACCTGGCGCACCGCGCTGATATAGCCCTGGCCCGAGACCCGCTTGCGGTAGCGAAAGGCTATGGCACTAGCCCAATCGGGCTGCTCAATATCCAGACGCAGCGCTGCCTCCACCCGGTCCATAAAGCGTTCGGCACGCGTCAAAAACGGACCTAAAAGCTGCTGATCTTGCATGTACCTGGCTTTCTCAAGACCGGTAATCTGCGTTGATGCTGACGTATTCATGGCTCAGGTCGCAGGTCCAGACCGTATGGCTGGCCTGGCCGCGACCCAATGCCACACGCACCAAAATTTCACTTTGCTGCATCACGCGCTGGCCATCGGCTTCTTGGTAGGCCGGGTTGCGACCGCCACGGCTTGCTACATGCACATCGTCCAAATACAACTCAACGCCCTCGGTGTCCAGGTCCGTTATACCGGCATAACCGACCGCCGCCAAAATACGGCCCAAGTTAGGGTCGCTGGCAAAAAATGCAGTTTTCACCAAAGGCGAATGCGCTACGGCATAGGCGACAAGACTGCATTCCTCAGAGGTAGCGCCACCGTCCACCTGCACGGTAATGAATTTGGTCGCCCCTTCGCCATCGCGCACAATGGCCTGCGCCAATTGCAAAGCTACCTTGAGCAAGCCTTGGTACAAAGCCTGGCCTTCAGGGCTGTCCAAGTCGCTAATGGTTGCATTCCCCGCCTTGTGCGTGGCCACCAGCACCAAGGAGTCATTGGTCGAGGTATCGCCATCGACCGTAATGCGGTTAAAGCTGGCTTGGGCCAGCGCTTTGGCCAGCGGCTGTAGCAAGTTGGGTGCCACGCAGGCATCGGTAGCGATATAGCCCAGCATGGTCGCCATATTGGGCCGGATCATGCCTGCGCCCTTGCTGATACCGGTGATGCTGACGGTTTGGCCCTGGACCATGACTTGCGTGCCAAAGGCCTTGGGCACCGTGTCGGTGGTCATGATGCCCTGTGCGGCCGCCAGCCAGTTGTCTTCTTGGGCCGCAGCGATGGCCGCATCCAAACCAGCAATGATGCGCTCTGCGGGCAGCGGCTCCATGATGACGCCGGTGGAAAAGGGCAGCACTTGTGCAGAATCAATGTCCAGGCGTTGGGCCAGTGCCTCGCAGCTGCTGCGCGCACGGGCCAGGCCATCAGCACCGGTGCCGGCATTGGCGTTGCCGGTGTTGATCAGCAAGGCGCGGATGGCAGCGCCCGAGGCCAAATGGCTTTGGCAGATTTGCACCGGGGCGGCGCAAAAGCGGTTGGATGTAAATACCGCACCCACGCTGGCGCCGGCGTCGAGCAAAAACAGCGTCAGGTCTTTGCGACCTTCTTTGCGAATGCCGGCCTCGACCACACCAATACGCAGGCCGGCGATGGGAAACAAATGCGCCGGATCCGGGGGGGCTAAATTAACAGGCATGGTGCGACCCTAGGCTAATTTGCCATGGCATTGTTTGAATTTTTTGCCACTGCCGCAGGGGCAAGGCTCGTTGCGTCCGACGCGTGGTATCGCGACGCTGGCTTGCGGCAAACCCAGGTCGGCCAAAGAAATAGTTTCGGGTTCGCCGGTATCGGTGGGTGCGGTATAGGTGACGTTGCTCAGCGTCTCGCCCTTGGCTTCCAAGGCCTGAGCGGCCTCGTCCAGCTGCTCGGCCGACTGGATACGCACGGTCATCAAAATCTTGGTAACTTCGTTCTTTACCGAGTCCAGCATCTGACCAAATAATTCGAAAGCTTCCCGTTTGTATTCCTGCTTGGGCTGCTTTTGCGCATAACCGCGCAAATGGATGCCCTGACGCAAATAGTCCAGCGAACTCAAATGATCGCGCCACTGGCTGTCAATGGTTTGCAATAAAACCATGCGCTCAAACTGCGTAAAGCCACTCATGCCGATATGCTCTACCTTGGCGGCAAAAGCCGCATCGGCCGCCTCCAGCACCAAATTGACAATATCCTCGTCGCCGATCGCGCTGGCCGCGCTCACATGACCGACCAGGTCCAGGCTGATGCCCCAATCGTCAGCTAATTGGCGTTGCAGGCCCGCGATATCCCACTGCTCTTCCACCGACTCCACAGGCACAAAAGAACGCACCAGATCGTCAAAACTTCCTCGGCGCAAAGAGGCGATCTGGGCGCTCAAATCCTGCGCGTCCAAAATTGCATTGCGCTGCTGGTAAATGACTTTACGCTGGTCGTTGGAGACATCGTCGTAATCGAGCAACTGCTTGCGCATATCGAAATTGCGCGCCTCGACCTTGCGCTGCGCACTCTCGATGCTGCGTGTCACCATGCCCGCCTCAATCGCCTCGCCCTCGGGCATATTCAGCCGGTCCATGATGGCTTTGACGCGCTCGCCGGCAAAGATGCGCATCAAGGCGTCATCCAGACTCAGGTAAAAACGCGAGGAGCCGGGGTCTCCCTGGCGTCCCGAACGACCGCGTAGCTGGTTGTCGATGCGGCGCGACTCATGGCGCTCGGTGGCGATGATGCGCAAGCCGCCCAGCTTGGTGATGTGCTTATGGTCAATGTCCCACTGCGCTCGCAGCTCGGCTTCGCGCGTGACACGCATTGCATCATCCAATGACTCCTCGGCGCGCATGCTCTCAATGGCTTTTTCCAGATTGCCACCGAGCACAATATCGGTACCGCGTCCAGCCATATTGGTGGCAATGGTGATCATTTGGGCGCGGCCGGCCTGCGCCACGATGTCGGCCTCACGGGCGTGCTGCTTGGCGTTTAACACCTGGTGCGGCAGCTTCTCAGCCGTGAGCAAATTCGAAATAATTTCGGAGTTTTCGATCGAGGTCGTACCCACCAATACCGGTTGTCCGCGCCCATAGCATTCGCGAATGTCGTCTATCGCGGCCTTGTATTTTTCAGCCGTGGTTTTGTACACCCTATCGAGCTGATCGCCACGGCGGCTGGGGCGATTCGGGGGAATCACCATCGTCTCAAGGCCGTAAATTTCCTGAAACTCATAGGCCTCGGTGTCTGCCGTACCCGTCATACCCGAAAGCTTGCCGTACAGGCGGAAATAGTTCTGGAAAGTGATGGAGGCCAGGGTTTGGTTTTCGGCCTGGATCGCCACACCCTCTTTGGCCTCCACCGCCTGGTGCAGGCCTTCGCTCCAGCGCCGCCCGGTCATCAAGCGACCGGTAAATTCGTCCACGATCACGATCTCACCCTCTTGCACCACATAGTGCTGGTCCCGGTGGTACAAATGGGTGGCGCGCAAAGCCGCATACACATGGTGCATCAGGCTGATGTTGGCCGGGTCATACAAGGACGAGCCTGCCGGAATCAGGTTCAGGCCCGCGAGCAGGCCCTCGGCGCTTTCATGGCCTTGCTCGGTGAGGAAGACCTGCTGGGATTTTTCATCGAGCGTGAAATCGCCCGGGGTGATCACGCCTTCGCCGGTGCGCAAGTCCAGTTCGCCCTCCTGGCGCTTGAGCGCAGGAATCACG
>CANNEW010000025.1 GCA_947503685.1 Comamonadaceae bacterium
GCAACAAGCTGCTCATCACCCAGTGCGAAAACCTGTGCCGTCACCAATGCCTGCGATTGCTCGGTGGACAGCTTGCCTAAACTCGATGCCAACACATTGCGCAACCCACTCGTCGGAATTGCGGCAATTTGCGATGCGCCAAGGGCCATCACGTTAGCCGAGCTCAGTATGCTGAACTGGGCGCTATTGAAGGCGGCCACCTGGTCCGAGGTCAATGCCTGAATTTGTTCATTGCGCAGCACCCGTAAGCTTATCGGGTTGAGCGCCGCTATATTGGCCGTGGCCAACAATTCCAATTGATCGGTGGTCAATCCGCCGATGCTGGCTGTACCCAAGGCCGCACTTTGGCCCGAGCTCAAGGCTGCCATTTGCCGAGTTCCCAAAGCACCCACCTGCGCGGAGCTCAAAGCACCCACTTGCAAGGAAGTCAATGCACTAAACAAGTCCGTCGTGAGGGCTGCGATTTGCAAAGTAGATAGGCTTTGCACCTGACTTGCGCTCAAGACCACCAGATCCGCTGATTGCATCGCGCCAATCTGGCTCCCCGTCAGCCCGTCTAACTGGCCAACGCCCCAAGCCTGAACCTGTTCCGTGGTTAAGGCTACTACCAGGTCACTGCTTAGGGTCGACACCTGCGTCGATAACAAAGCGCGCAGTACATTGGCCCCAATGGCCTGTAAGTCAACACTCTCCAATGCAGCTATTTGGCTGGTTTGCAGGGCGCTCAATTGCGCTGTTTTGAGGACTTGCCACTGCGATGTCACCAGTGCCTGCACTTGGGTCGTCGTCAGGCTAAAGATCCCGGCACTGGCGATGGCTTGCATCTGTCCAGTCGTCAATTTGGCGATTTGCTCAGTGGTCAGGTTAGCGATGTCCTGCGTGGACAAATTGCTGATATTGGAAGTGCGAATCGCAGCAAAGGCGCTTGCCGAAAGCGCCTGCAATTGCGCGAACGAAAGTGCGTCGGTATTCGCACTGGTCAGTGCTACGGTCTGCAGCGAAGTTAGTGCGTTTAACTGGGCTGTGGCCAAACTGGCAAGTTGATCGCTCAGGAGCCCGGCCAGCTGCGTGCCAAGAAGCGCAACAAACTGCCCTGTGCCCAGCGCACCCAGCTGATCGATGGACAATGCGCTGACATTTGCCGTCGTCAAAGAAATGAGATCAGCAGTCTCAATCGCGCTGACCTGCGCCGTCATCAGGCCAGCAACGTTTTGCGCATTCAGCCCGGCAAACTGGCTGGCAGACAATGCGACGATCTGCGCGGTGGTCAGGTAGGCGATTTGATCGCTGGTCAAAGCACGCAGCTTCGCGCTGGTGAGTGCGGCCAGTTGGCCACTGCCCAATGCCACCAGCTGGATGCTGGTCAGGCCCGGTATGTTGGACGCCACCAATCCAGACAGTTGCGTTTCCCCTAACGCTGCGATGGCTGCTGTAGACAAGGCGCCAAGCTGATCCGGCGAAAGTGCCGCAACGTTTAATGCAGAGAGGACTGCAACGTCTTGGGCCTCTACGGCCGCCATTTGCTCCAGCGTCAGCGCCTGAACATTGGCCTTACTGATCGCTTGGTACTGGTCGGTGATAAGTCCAGCAATTTGCGCTGTCGTAAGCGATGCAGTCTGTGCAGCCGTTAACCCATTAATCGTGGTCGGTGCGACGGCTGCCAAATTTGCGGTCGTTAAGGAAACAATTTGGTCCGCAGTCAAATAGCGGATCGTGCTGGCACTAAAGGCTTGCACTTGATCCGATGAAAGACCTGCCACTTGGTCCGCAGACAGCGACGATATTTGTGTCGCAGTGAGGAGTTTGAAATTTGCGACCGGCAGAGCCGCTAAGGTCGCGGTGCTCAAGCCTAGCAATTGATCGCCCGTGAGCGCTTTTACCGCCAAGCTGCTCAGCACTGCAACCTGCGCAGTACTCAGCCCTGCAAAAGAGGTGTCCTGGATATAGGCGACCTGCGCAGCAGTCAGCGCGGCCACCTCAGACGTACTTAGCCCTGCCACCCCGGCGGCATCAAGCATTAGTAGGTCATTGGAACTAAACGCCACTTAATTTCTCATTTAGGTTTTCAAAACAGCAAGCAAAAAATACAGAGATCTGCTAGCAATGTCCGCAATAGCGCTTGCAAACCATGGGGATTGCAACGCATTAGACATTTTCTATGTTTTTTGCCATTAATTCGTTAAATTCATGATTTCTATGTGTAATTCGTGCAATCTTTGTAAAAATCATTTAATTCAGCATTAGAAATACCCGTTGGTATTTCAAATAAAAAAAGATAAATGGCCTCAAGTTGCACACTTTGCTGCCGATACACATAGGAAGCCACTGCCGGAGACCTGCCATGCTGAACCCGACCTTTACGATTGATTCCCCCGAATCGGGCATTGAAATGCCGCCGCTGCGCCGATACCCCTTTAATCGCATGGGCGTGGGCGATTCCATACTCATCGATGATTTCCGACTGGCCCAAAGTGCCAGGGTTTCTGCGATTAACTACATCAAGCGTCATGATTTAGGCTGGAAATTCAGTATTCGTAAAATGGAAAATGGCTGGCGGATATTCCGGGTTAACTGAGCCCTAGGGCTCGCGAATAGATTCGCTCATGGCTTTGGTCAGCGGCCATAAAAGGTAAGACATAACCGAGCGCTTACCCACCACAATCTCGGCTGAGAGCGTCATTCCGGGTAATAAACGCATTTTTTCGTTCATATTGCGCAAGGTCGAGCCGCTAAAACTAATCCGACTGAGGTAATACGCGTCCAAACCACCCGAATTACCCGCCGCATCCCGCCTAAAGGCGTCTTCGCTAATGGTGCGGATGCGGCCATCTAAGGCACCGTGCTTTTGAAACGGGAAGGCGTCAAGCTTGAGGTGGGTGAAGTCGCTGGTCTTGATATAGCCAATATCCATCGAGTCAATCCGCACTTCGGCTTCCAATTCGGCGCCTAGCGGAACCAGGGTAAACATCTGCTCAGCGCCCTGCACCACCGAACCCTCGGACAATTTGGCCATGTCCAGCACCACCGCATCGACCGGCGAAACCAGAGATACCAACTGCCTGCGCTTATCGGCTTTTTGCAATTGTTCTTTGATACCGTCGCGGTCACGTGCCGTGTTAAGCAACTCTTCCATAGTCTTTTGACGCCAACTGCGCATAAATGCGGTCTTTTCAGCCTCAAGTGTTGACAACTCGCTTCTTAGCTCAATTTCCTTGCTGCGTGCCATTTCCATCTCGCGCTCGGCGCCCAGGCGGCGGTCACGCGCCTCCAAGAGTTGCATCCGGGCACCAAAGTTTTGCGCCATCAGGGTTTCCTGCATGGCTTCGAGTTCAACCAAAGACTTCATGCGCTGGGCCATGACCTGCTGGTCGCGGCGATTGGTGTCCATGGTGGCTTTGACGCGCGCAATGTTTTGCTCCAACTTGTTTAACTGCGCGGAATAATTGGCCTGGCGCTCAGCGGATAGCTGGGCCTGCAAATTGGCATCGCTATCTTTTTCTGGCTCTTTTTCTTTGGGCTTTCCCTTGGTTTTGTCATTAGGTCGCGCCTTGGACGGCGTGCCGGGGACCAACAATTCCGCATTGAGGCCGCGCGTCTGGGTGTCTAAGCTTTGCAAGCGCGTACGGAGCTGCGCCTCATCGGCCTGGGCGAAAGTCGGATCCAGGGTTGCCAAAATCTCGCCCTTTTTCACAATCTGACCCACGCGAACGTGGATTTTTTGGATGATGGACGTCTCCAGCGGCTGCACCACGATATTGGGCAGCGGGTTGACCAAGCGCCCTTGCGCTACCACGATGCGCTCTACCTCGGAAAACGTCGCCCACAGGACAAATGCCAAAAAGGCCAGGGCCAACATATGGGTAGTTGCGCGCAAGACCCAGGGCAGCGGCGTGCGCTCGATCGCATCCGCGTCGGGGAGAAACTCCACCGCCGTCGCGTCCTTGGCTTTCTCAAGCTTAGGCTTTAAATGTGACTGGTCTGCTGGTTCCATAAGGTTTGGTAGGTTTCGCAGCGGGTCAACAATTCACTGTGGCGCCCGCTGTCCATGAGTTGCCCGTTTTGCATCACCAAAATAGTGTGCGCATTGACTAAGGTGGATAACCTGTGGGAAATCATGATCACGGTGCGACCGACGGCGATCTTGGACAGGTTATTGATAAAAATGCTCTCGCTTTCCGGGTCCAAGGCACTGGCAGCCTCATCCAGGAGCAGAATCGGTGGCCGCGTCAGCAAAGACCGGGCAATGGAGAGTCGCTGTTTCTGTCCGCCCGACAAATTGGAGGCGTTTTCCTCCAACAGGGTGTCGTAGCCCTGGGCCATGCGCTCGATAAATTCATCCGCACCAGCGGCCTGGGCAGCTGCGACGATTTCCTCGAACGAAGCGTCGGCCTTGGCGATCATCAGGTTTTCGCGTACCGTGCCCCGAAACAAAAAGTTTTCCTGCAAGACCACGCCGATCTGGCGACGCAGATGCGAGAGTTCAATTTCGCGGGCATCTACCCCATCAAAACGCACCACGCCTTCTTGCAGCGGGTACAAACCCTGGATCAGCTTGGTCAAGGTGGTTTTCCCAGAGCCGCTGCGCCCCACGATACCCACCACCACGCCGGAGGGGATCGTAAAAGTGGCCCGGTTCAGCGCCATATTGGTGGCGCCGGGGTAGCGAAAGCTCACTTGCTCAAAGCGGATTTCGCCCTCCAGTTGGGGGCGCAAACCGCCTGCAGCGCTGCGCCCTTCGGGCTGGCGGTTCATCACTTCGCCCAGCATACGTACCGACAAAACCGTTTCCTGGTATTCGTTGACCAGGCCGACCATGGCGATCAGCGGCTGGGACACGCGGCCCGAAATCATCTGAAACGCAATCAGCGCGCCCACGCTCAGAGTTTGGTCAAAAACTTGCTGCGCACCGATCACAATAATGACCACTGGCAGCAGCTTGCCCAAAAAATCGGTTATCGCATTGCCGGTTTGGGACACACGTCCCACCCGGTAATGCATGGTGATGGCCTCGGCCGAACGCTGGTCCCAGACGCGGCGTAGGCTCGGCTCGATCGCCAGGGCCTTGACAGTGCGAATACCGTGGATGGTCTCGACCAGCATAGACTGGCGCTGGCCCTCTGCGGAGTACAGGGCATTGAGGCGGCGCTGGTAGGTGGGCACCATGGCAGCGATGATCGCACCAATGATCAGGGTGAACATCAGCACAATAAGTGCCAGTTGCACCGAGTAAGAAAACAGAATCGGTATAAAAATCAACAGGGAAATAATGTCCAGGCCGGTAAAGAAAATGCGTCCCGTTAGAAAATTGCGGATTTTTTCCAGCTGCTGCATGTGCCGGGTCACCACGCCTGCGGAGGTGGTCTCGAAATAATCAATCGGCAAGGACAGCAGGTGCGCAAAGGTGCGCCGCGTCAGGCGCATATCGATTTTGTTGCTGGCTGCCAGCGTCAGCATCTGGCGCAAATAGCCAAAAATCGAGTCGAAGGAAATAGCAATCACAATGCCCACGGCCAGCACCCACAAGGTGGTCTCGCTCTGGTGGGTCAGCACTTTATCGATCACCAGTTGGAAAAAGATGGGCGAGGCCATGGCCAGCAGCTGCATAACCGCCGCTGCAATGAAAATGTCTCTAAAAGCTTCTTTCTGCTTCCAAATCTCAGGGATAAACCAGGAAAAACCGAATTTCTGCTCAGGATCGGTCAGCTTGTGCTCGCGTTTGAGCAAAATGACCTGCCCGCTCCATAGGTCTGCAAAACTGGATTCGTCCAGCAGTTGGACGGCTGCTTGTGCACTGGCCGGGTCGAGAATGGCAACCTGATCCGCCCCAGAAGCTTGCCGGCTGATGCCCACCACGATCACCATGCCGCCCGAACGGGTGTAGGCGATAAAGGGGAAAACACCATCCTGGACGCGCAAGCCGTCCCAGGACAACGCCTCAATCTTGGCTTTGAGCCCGATCTCGGTCGCCATGCGCAGCATGACCAAAGTGCCCGGCTCTTCCTTGCCTAAGGCATAGTCAGAAATCAGGCGCTCGGGATTGACCTGCAGGCCATGGTGCTGCGCAATGGCTGTCAGGCATTGCACGCCGGTATGGGAAAACAGGGTTTCCGTGCTCATGGAGCCACCCCTTGGCGCCCAAAAGCAGACAAAACCGCCCCTACCCGTCGGATTTGGCGGGAAAAATCGTCGGTTTGCAGGCAATGCGATGTCATCAAACCACTTTCGGTGTCGGCTAATTCACAGGGATAAAAAGATTTGCAGCGGAAAAACCAGCTTGTCCGCGCAATCCTTAAAAACAAGCACGTTTCGAGCCAGCTAAGCACAAAAAAGGTTTGTGCCGAGGTCTCCACGCTGGCACTCGCCGAGGCCACACCGGGCTAACCAGTGGGCTCGGGGAAGCGGATCAAAATGTTGTCAAATAACAACGATTGGTGTCGGCAAGCCCGAACGGGCCGCCGCAAGCGGGGCTGCTAAGCCAGCAGCGAGGCCAGGTGCGCCAGCGCAGCGGCCAGCACCAGGATCAAGGCAAGGCCGGCGCGAGGGCGTATCGTCATGCCAAAGACGTGCTGCGTTGGCAGCGAGAAAGTCTGCGCGATCGCAGCGATCTTTAAGGGATGCACATCAAAAAAACGCTGGTCGGTGGCCAGGACCATCATGTCGCGCCGGCTGCGATAGCGCACCATGCCGACAATTGACCAGCCCGGATCGGGCGGCGTGTTCCAGGCATCCACATAACCACCGGCCTGGCGCATCATCATCATCGGATGGCCGCCAGAACGGATCAGCGTCGGCACAAAGCCACTGAAATACTTTTGCACCATGTCGCGCGCACTGTACAGTTTTCCGGTCACCGGGTGCGCTACTTCATGCGGGTACAGACGTACCAAATTGCACATCACAAATTCTTTGCCATCATCAGTTTCCATGAAGCGGCGCAAGACTTGCAAATCCGTATGCCGTGCACCAGGCGACTGCTCGGCACGGGCTACAAAAGCCTCTATTTCCGCTTTGCTTAAAGGGCCGCGCCAGTTGTCGTACCAGAGCCGAAAAATTCCGTAGAAAAACAGTGCCATTGGCCATACCCACCATGCGCCATGTAAACCCGAATTAGCCATTTGTGTATGCCCCGTATCGCGCAAAGCGCATGCAAAACTACCACTGACAAGTGCGCGTGCTAGCGACGGCATCGTTGTTCCCCGCAAGGACTTTGAGTGTGCCACAGCGATTAGCTGCATCGGGCCACCACTGATGCATACCGGACAGTGCAATTTGCGCCAAGCACAGTGCCGCGCGGGCTGGCGATTCACAATGCGGCGCCGCCCATTTTTGGTATGCTAAAAATCCAAAGGAGCACCGTCATGACATGCTGCTGCATGAATATGGGCTAGACCAGCCCCTACTGACGCAATACGGCATTTACATCGGCAAAGTGCTGCAGGGCGATTTGGGCAAATCCATCATCACCCAGACTCCGGCCGCACAGGAATTTTTGAGTCTTTTCCCCGCGACGGTGGAACTGGCGTTGTGCGCCATGGTTTTTGCCCTGCTCATTGGCATATCGGCCGGTGTGCTGGCCGCTGTGAAGCGCAACTCATGGCTGGACCACGGCTTGAAGGGCGCCAACACGACATTCCGATTGTCAGATCTTGAATAAAATTGGAATATGGGTCGTATCAGACGCTTACTTCAGCAGGAACAGCCTGTGGTTATTCAGCCGGACCTGGTTTGCCCTTTGTGCGATCGGGTAATCCCCCACAGCCAGCGCGATGCCCATCATTTAGTTCCAAAGTCCAAAGGCGGTAGACACACTGAGTACCTGCATCGGATCTGTCACCGCCAAATTCATGCTTTGTTCACAGAGACCGAATTAGCCAAACAATTTAACTCGGTTGAAGCGCTGCTGGCGCACCCTGGCATTCAGCGCTTTGCGGCCTGGGTTAAAACCAAGCCTACCGATTTAATGGAACGAACCCGCAAAAGTCAGCGATTGAGGACTAAGTAAAAGCGACGCTTCCGAGGCCAAAAAAGGCAACCCCCTAAAATCAAAGTGCGCAACATCGCCATCGGTCGCGATCACCTAAATCGGCGTGTTGCAAAGAGCGAACTTTGCCCCTTGGGTCGCACTTCAATCAAGACGATTGCATCGTGTAACGTTACAAGATACAATTAACAATGATCAAGTCATTCCGACACAAAGGGCTCAAGCTGTTTTTTGAGAATGGATCGAAGGCTGGCATAAACGCGGCGCATGCTGCCAAGCTGGCCCGCCAACTATCCCGGCTCAACGTGGCCACCGGCGACAGCGATATGAACCTGCCGGGCTGGGGCTTGCATGCCCTGCAAGGGAACCTGCAAAACCATTGGTCGATCTCGGTCAACGGTAACTGGAGGATGACTTTCACATTTGAAGGCACCGACGCTGTGTTGGTTGACTATCAGGACTACCACTAGGAGATTTGCCATGGCACGTATGTTTAACCCCCCTCACCCCGGCTTGACACTGCGCGATGACGTCCTGCCAGCGCTGGGCCTAAATGTGACCGAAGCCGCAAAGCAATTGGATGTATCCCGCGTGGCGCTGTCGCGCTTGCTCAATGGTCGCGCCGCTATTTCGCCTGAAATGGCCCTGCGTATTGAAGCGTGGCTGGGTGTAGAACGCGGCGGCGAGGCACGACTATGGCTGGCAGAGCAAAGCGCGTATGACGTGCATCAGGCCGAGGAACGGTTCAAGTCCGCCCCCATTCACGTTCAACCAGCACCAGCCAACGCGGTGTCCGCCCAGCCTAATTCCTACTAGTACGTCAGCACGGCCTCGTAGCATCACTTATCAGTACTTTATCCGTGCAGCGTGGCCCTGGTACGTCGGCAAGGTTCGTGTAAAAACCTGCCGCATCGCCGTTTTAGCTAGTTTTTGATCTACCTGCGTAGAGAGTTCGGCGTCGCAGGCCGCCGCCAAGGTGACCGTTGCCAAACTGCGTATGGCGCTTGGCAACACATCGAGTATCAAATGGTTTGATGGCATGGGCGAGTACGCCATTGATTGGGGACCGGGTTACCGCATTTACCTTGCAAAAGACGGTGACAAGCTCATCGTTCTTTTTGGCGGTGGTACCAATCGGCCAGCAAAGTTGACCCTACCCTGCAACTAAAGTTGACCCTAGATTAGGGTTTGTCCCTCGATGCCTTTTGCATGGCGCTTTGGGGGTGTTGGCGGTGCATTACGGGTACAGTCGTTAAAAAACGCTTGTCAGGACGTTGTCCGGACGCTATGATGGAGTGTCTATTTAGAAAAGGGGTCGCCATGACCGCAGTCATTCATTCCAAATCTGAGCGCATTGATGTGCGAGCCAGTACGCCTGTGAAGCAATTGCTTCAGGAAGCGGCGCGCGTGGCGCACAAAAATGTGAGCGAGTTTCTGCTTGACGCGGGCATCATCGCGGCCAATCAGACCTTGGCTGACCGCAACCGGTTTGAACTGAGCGATGAGAAGTGGCTGGCGTTTCAGGCTGCATTGGACCAGCCCGTGAGCGCCAAGCCCAAGCTTAAGAAGCTTTTGTCTGAGCCGGGGCTGCTTGGTTGAGTTCGCAGGCTTATGAGCCAGTTCGCAAACTGGCCGGTTCGGACGCCGTTGAGTCCTTCGATTGTGGCCAGAGCGCACTGAATCAGTTTTTGCAGCGCTTTGCGCTCGTCAACCAAAAATCCAATAGTGCGCAAACCTACGTGAGCTGCCATTCGGGCTCGGTCGTTGGTTTTTACAGCTTGGCGGTTGGCAGCGTTGAGCCATCCAACGCGGCACCGCGTGTGACCAAAGGCATTGCACAACACCCCGTGCCGGTGATGATTTTGGCCCGGCTTGCCGTGGACCTTCAGCACCAAAGCGCAGGGCTTGGCAAAGCACTGCTCAAAGATGCGCTGCTGCGCACTGCACAAGCGGCAGACATTGCCGGAATTCGTGCACTGCTGGTGCATGCCAAGGACGAGCCTGCCAGGCAGTGGTACCTCAATTGGGAGTTTGAACCCAGCCCATCTGATCCGTTTCACCTGTTTCTTTTGATGAAGGACATCAAGGCCATGGTGAGCAAAGCCTGAGGTCGAGCGCTTGTGCAGCCATGGCCAAAGGCTGCGGACCGGCGAAACTAAACGGACGCGGGATCGGTGGCGCGCGCTGCGCATCATTATCAATCCAGCAGCCACGCCATAGCATATTGAGCCGGATTTGGATACCCCAATTTGGCACGCAACCCCAGTCCTAGAATGACTTTTCACCCTCGTATGTGGGCCTAAAGATCGCTTCGGAGCCGCAACACCATGAACCAGATTGACCTGAGAAATCGCCATGCCATCGTCACCGGAGGCGCCCGCGGCATCGGCTACGCCGTGGCCGAACGCCTACTGGCCTCAGGCGCCCATGTGGCGCTTTGGGACATGGACGCAAGCAAATTGGCCACGAGCTTGGCAGCGCTTCAAGCAGCGCATCCCGGTAATCAAGTGAGCGGGCAAGTGCTGGACATCAGCGACGATGTGAGCGTGCAAGGCGAGGCTAACGCCCTGGCCGCGCGCTGGGGCCGCATCGACATCTTGGTCAACAACGCCGGCATTACCGGTGGCAACGGCCTGACCTGGGAACTTGCGCCCGCCGTCTGGCGCCAAGTCATCGAGATCAACTTAATTGCACCTTACCTGACCTGCCGAGCCGTCGTGCCGCACATGTTGGCGGGTGGCTGGGGCCGCATCATCAATATCGCCTCGGTGGCCGGCAAAGAAGGTAACCCGAACGCTTCGCACTACAGTGCATCCAAAGCCGGCCTGATCGGGCTTACCAAATCCCTGGGCAAAGAATTGGCGCAAAAAAATGTACTGGTCAACGCTATCACCCCAGGCGCTGCTAAGACCGACATATTTGACCAAATGACGCAGCAACAAATCGACTACATGCTCTCCAAAATGCCCATGGGCCGCTTTTTGCAGGTACAAGAGGTGGCGGCCATGGTCGCCTGGCTGGCCTCGGAGGACTGCTCGTTCACAACCGGCGGCGTGTTTGATATTTCGGGCGGTCGGGCGACCTACTAAACGCATCGCGCAGGCACTGCGCATACACGTAAACCCTTAGCCACCATGGCCCTGCCCATCGTCCGCATGGACGATGAGTGCTGCCGGCGCGCTTCCTAGACTGGCCCCCACACACCGCCAGGATTGGAGCAGCTATGTTGAAACGTAATTGGCCCTTGATCGTACTCACGCTGATTTCGACCGTGCAGTTCTTCGATCGGGCCATGATGGTTATCGTCATTGAGCCCATCAAACAGGAGTTTGGCCTGAGCGACTCTCAGCTGGGCATGGTCTCTGGTTTGAGCTATGCGGCAGCTTTTGCCATCGCCGGCATTCCGTTGGGCTGGCTGGCCGACCGGGTGAACCGGCGCAATTTGCTGGCGTCGCTTTTGGTGCTGTGGAGCGGCTTTGTATTTTGGGCCGGCGGCGCAGGCAGCTTTTTGGGACTCATTGCCGCGCGCATCGGCATTGGCGCCATGGACGCCGGCGGCCAACCCTGCTCCGTATCCATCATCTCTGATCTGGCCAGCCGCGAAAAACGCGCTGGTGCAGTGGCAACTTTTTATGCCGGCGTGCCCCTGGGCATGCTGCTGGGCTTTATGGGTGGGGGCTTTATTGCCGCCAACTACGGCTGGCGCACTGGCTTTTTCGTCGCCGCCGTCCCCGGCTTACTTCTGGCGGCGCTGCTGTGGTTTACGGTGCAAGAGCCGGCCCGCGGGGCCGCCGAACAGGCCCATGCCGAGCCTGAGCAAAACGCACCCAGCCTGGCCGAGTCGCTGCGTTTTATGCTGGGTCAGCCCTCACTGCGGATGGTGATTCTGGGCAGTATCCTGGTGACATCCACCTCCTCAGCCATGATGAGTTGGATAGGCTCCTTGTTGATCCGCACTCACCAACTCTCCTTGCCCGAGATGGGCATCATGACCTCGCTGTGCATGGGGGGTTTTGGCGCCATTGGCACCGTGTACTTCGGACGCCTGGCAGACCGCCTGGGCGCACAGTCCATGCGCCTGCAACCGCAATTGATGGCGGCTGGCGCCGCCTGGATCGCGGTCTTTGGCGCTGCCGTCTGCCTGCTGCCCTCTGTGGCAGGTGTGGCCGTGGCGCTGGCGCTTTTTGCCGCTGGCGTGGCCGGCCTGAACGGGCCGACCTATGCCCTCACCCAAAGTCTGGTGCAGGTACGCATGCGCGGGGTGTCGATGTCGGTGCTGGTGGTGTTGCTCAACTTGATCGGCGTCGGCCTAGGCCCCACTATTGCCGGCGTGCTCAGCGACGCTTTTTCGGTGCAACACGGACCTGACTCGGTGCGCTGGGCCATGGCTTGCGTCCTGGTCCTCAACATTCCAGCCATCTTTGTTTTTGCCCGCGCAGCGCGCAATATTGAAGCCGATTTAGCTCGGGCCCAGCAGTGAATCACCCACCATGTTTTGATGCAGACGGAGGATCGAACAGAGAAAAACCCCATTTCACTTTTTGCAACCCTCTCGTCCGATTGGACGATGTCCAGCCCTTGAACGACGCCTACATTGCGAACATCAGCAGGGCTGCATAACTATTTTTTAGGAGACATTAATGAAAAAAGCACAGAAAAATCGCCTCGATATGCGGGCCGTACCCTTAGCTGTCGCAGTCGCCTTTACGCCCAGCCTATGGGCCCAGGCTGCGTTGGAAGAGGTCGTAGTAACTGCCCAGCGCCGCGCTGAGCGCCTGCAAGATATCCCCTTGTCGATTACCACTATCACAGGCGCTGACATGGAGCAGCGTGGCATGGAAGGCGCCGCCAGCCTGCGCGGCGCGGTACCTAATTTGAATATGGCGCCGGCCCCCGTATCCGGCCTGATTGGTTCGGTCGGTATGCGCGGCATGTCGTCTGGCCAGCCATCCATTTGGCAAGACCCATCCGTGGGCATTTATGTCGATGGCGTGTTCGTTGGAAAAAACCAAGGTATCTTGTCTGACCTGGTTGACATTGATCGCCTGGAGGTCCTGCGCGGACCCCAAGGCACCCTGTTTGGCCGCAACACCCAAGCAGGCGCCATCAACTTTGTGACCCGCCGTCCTTCGGGCACCTTTATGGGCAACATCGGTGTGGAAATAGGCGACTACGGCCGCCACATTGAACGCGTCTCTGTTGACCTACCCAAAATGGACATGCTGAGCGTGAGCATTGCTGCGCGCAATGAAAAGCAAAACGGCTTTGTTACCAATGACAAAGGCCAATCCTGGGGTGACAAAAACCGCCAAGGGCAGCGTTTGGCTGTGCGCTTAGAGCCCAGCAAAGATACCGTGCTCGACTACTCCTATGACCGCACCGATATCGACGAAGGCGCCCAGGTGGGCTCCCTGATCGCCTCGACCGGCTACCTAGGGGGCTATGCGCCGTCGGTCCAGGCAGCTAACTCCTACGGCTTCTTCCAGACCGGCTTGCCCGCGGCGTATGGCGGCAGCGCGGCTAACGCGCTGGGACTCAATATCAAGCCCTATGCCAATACCAATTACCCCACCACGCTGAGCGGCAATGGCACTTTGTACCAGCGCCTAGGCCTGACTGGCAACACCTTTAGCATCAACCATAAGATCGACGATACCAACACCCTCAAGTACATCTATGGTCAGCGGAAAATGGTTTATGGCGACCGCGGTGATTACGATCAAACGCCAGTCAACGCCTTTGCGGGCCAGCGCGATACCAACTACACCACGACGTCTCACGAAGTGCAATTGACAGGCAAGCGTGAGGCCCTTAAATACGTAGGCGGAATTTATTTGTTCAGCGACGATGGCACCACCTTGGCACGCCAAAGCGGTGGCTTTTATTCTTTCATGTCCACCTATCCGATGTACAAGCTGACCAATTTTACGGTCACCAGCGACGCCAAGGCGGTTTTTGGGCAGCTGGATTACGACATCAACAAAGAAACCACCCTGACCGGCGGCCTGCGTTGGACGTCAGAAAAGAAAGGCGTGCGCGCATGGCGCTATAACTCCAACGCCAACTTTGACCCTGTGACCTCTACGATGGATCGCAGCGCTGAAGAAACGTTCGAGGCTATGACGCCTAACGTTGCCGTGGTCCACAAAATTGATGCAAATACCAATGTATTTGCTCGGGTTGCCACCGGATTTAAGAGTGGTGGCTTCGCGGCTGAAGCGCCGGTTACTGCGCTGGGCGGCCCTACCACACCCTTCCTGCCTGAGCGTTCCACCAGCTATGAAGTGGGCACCAAAATGGGCCTGATGGGCGGCAAAGCACAACTTAACGTCACCGGTTTCTTGACCAAGATTACCGACATGCAAATGAGCTTGCTGCCCCCGGGCTCTGGCTCACCAACCATGGTCAATGCCGGACAAGCCACTACCAAAGGATTAGAAGTCGAAGCCCAATTTCGACCTACTACGGGCACGCGTCTCTACGCGAGCTACGGCTACTTGGATGGGGCTTTGGACCAGTACAACACCTATGGACCTACCGGCCTAGTTGTTGACGCTGCCTCCAACACCGTCATGCCGGGCGCACCCGCAAATACGCTCAACATTGGTGCCGACGTCCTTTTGGCAATGACCGGTCTGGGTCCAGTGCGCGGCATTGTGGACATGCGCTATGTGTCGACCCGCTACACCTATGCGGGCCAGATAAACCCACTGGCCGCAAACGCTGCCATCGGAAACTCAGCTGAAGAGTCCAAGATGCCTGCCCTGACCACCGTCAATGCGCGCTTGCTGCTGTCTGACATCAATGTGGGCGGGCCGGGCTCGGGCAGTGTGTCCCTGTGGGTGAAAAACGTGTTTGACGAACGCCAGTTGGTCGCACATATGGACGTCGGCGGTTTCTACCAAGTCGGTTACTGGAGCGACCCCCGCACCATCGGCATGAACTTCAACTACCGCTGGTAATTAGCACCTGTGCCCGAACCCGCCTGGGGTCATGGGCACCTATTCGCGACGTAAAAAGCGCTGCTGCACCCTGTGTTTCACACCAGGCCAGCAGCGTTTTTTTTGATCCCAAAGCGTTGGCTTGCAAAAGTTGTAGCGCTTGTTTTTTTGGGCGCACATTTTGCAAACCTCATCCCTTGTTAGCGCAGTCTTGCGCCTGGTTTTCCTCTACTTTGCGCTACTGTGCGGCAACGCAGCAGTTTCTGCCGACGAAACCGTGCGCCCCGATGTAGGCAAACTCCTCAACAAAGCCCAGGAGTTACACGGCGTAAAGGAATACGCCAAAGCCTTAGGGCAAATTGCCGAAGTGGACAAAATTGGCGCTCTCAACCCGCTGGAACGCTTCTATACCGAGCGCATGCGCGCCATGGTGCTGATTTCCACAGATGACCAAGCCGGCGCGGCAAAAACATTGGAAGCGGCTTTGACCAGCGAGCGCGGCAGTGATGCCGATCGCCTGGTAATTTTCGAAAACCTGGTGTTGACGCACTACCGCGCCAAGGCCTATGAGAAGTCTGCTGCTTGGGCCCAGCGCTACCTCGCGCAAGGTGGCACCAACGCCGGCATTGCAGACGTGCAAATCCAAGCGCTGTACCTTGCCAAGCAATACCTCAGCGCAGCCGCGCTGCTCGATAAGCAAGTGGCTGCGACGATCGAGGCCAAACGGGCGCCCACCGACGTGCAACTGCGTATGCTCGCCAGCGCCCACCAGCAAAGCAAAGACGACGCTAATTACCTCAAAACGGCCAAGGTCATCGCCCGCTACTACCCCAAACCGGAAATTTGGAAGGAGCTGATCTACCGCGTACTGGCCCGTAACGATTTTCCTGAAGCTTTAGAGCCAGACAGCAATCGATTGCTGCGTGCCACGAAGTCACCCATCAAAACTGCCGAACTTTTGGAGCAAGCCCAACTGACCCTAGCCACAGGCTACGCCGGTGAAGCCTTCGACATCCTCTCTGCGGTAGATCGCAATGATTCCACCATCCCAGCCAGTGAGCTGACCCGCTTGGACCAAATGCTGGCCAAGGTCACCCGCATGCGCCAAGAGGATGAGGCGGCCCTGTCCAGCCTGGACGCCCGCATGGAAGCGGCCAAAGAACCGAACTTACTGGTCAACGCCGCCCTGAGCCTGTCCTTTTTAGGCCACCATGCCCAGGCCTTAGCCATGTTGGATAAAGCCTTGGCCAAGCCAGGCTTACGCCAGCCCGAGATGGCCAAGCTGCGCAAAGCTTATGTGTTGGCGCGCGCCGACCAGCGCGCTGAGGCGCTGGCGCTGCTGGACTCGATAACGGGCGCAAGCCCCGAAGCCGAGCTCGCCGGCCTGTGGCGCCTTTTCTTGCAAAGTAGCAACTAGAAAACGGCGCCAGCCGGGCCATTGCTAGCCCGTAATGCTGCCGCCTTTGAGAATGGTTTGGTTGACCGTGTCGCCCTCGGTGTGGGTGTCGGGCTGATTGAAGGTGACACGCTGGTTTACCCGGCGGTGCGGCCAGTAATCGGCCAAAGCGTAATGCTGGGTGCTGCGGTTGTCCCACACGGCGATGGCGCCGGCCTCCCAGGCGTGGTGGATCATGAATTCGGGTTTTTTGAGCCATTGCAGCAATAAATGCAGCACGCCTGCGGCCTCGTCGCGGTCTACGCCGAGGATTTTTCGGGTGAAGTCGGCGTTGACAAATAGGCATTTGCGCCCTGAGCCTGGGTGCATGCGCACCACCGGGTGGATCACCGGCTTAAAGGCCCGAACTGCATTGACCAAGGCCTCCTCGCCGGCGCGCCCTAGTGCGTCCCGAAAGCCCGAAGTCTCCCAGGTGTGCTCAGCGCTGAGCGTCTCCAAATAGGTTTGCATGGCGGGCGAAAGCCATTCGTAGGCCTTGCTGGTACTGATCCAGCAGGTGTTGCCACCCGAAGGCGGAACCTCGGTGATCTGGATCGCCGTACCCAACGGCGGGTTGGGCTTCCAGCTGATGTCGGTATGCCAGCTGTCAATCGAGGGCGGGCGGGCGCGGTCCGACACAATCATCTCCAACTCGGGCACGCCAGGCATACGGTCAAAAAATGAACCCTGCGACACCGGTCCGAACACGCGCGCCAGCGCCACATGCTGCTGCGGTGTGATGGTTTGGGGCCGGAAGAAAATCACCTCAAAGTCGTCCAAAGCCTGGCGCAGTTCGGCCTCGACTTCAGGGCTAAAGGGCTTGGTCAGGTCCACACCTTCGATCCAAGCCGCAAAGTTGGGCATCCGCGGCACCGGCCGGATGTGGCGGTAGTGCGCCGGGATGTCAATGAGTTCCATTTCACGGGAATTGGCCATGCTTTGCCTCTGATAGGTTTGGTTCAACAATGATGAACTGGGGCCATTGGAAGGCGTAGGCGCATAAATAGCCATAGTCTTTTTGGACGATTGAGGCCCACGCCCCAGTGCCTATGCTCCTTACCCAGAGGCACAGGCCTTTTTCCACCCCACAGGAGTACGTATGCGACTGAAGAACAAAGTAGCGCTGGTCACCGGCGCCGGACAAGGCATGGGCCGCGCCATCGCGCGCCGATTCGCAGCCGAGGGGGCCATCGTGGTGGCGCTGGATGTCAACCTGGAGGCAGTACAAGAGACGCTGGCCGGCCTAGGTGGCAA
>CANNEW010000026.1 GCA_947503685.1 Comamonadaceae bacterium
CATAGAAAACATCTTATTGTGCAAAGACCACACGGCCACCGAGCACGGCAAGTTTTACCGCTTCGACGCGCTCACCCTCTGCCCCATAGACACCCGCGTGGTCCGCAAAGACTTGCTAGGCGTGGAAGAGACTGCTTACCTGAACAACTACCATGCCTCCGTGCTGGAGCGCCTAAGCCCGCATTTGCAAGGCGAAGACCTGCGCTTTTTACAGGAGGCTTGCGTGGCTTTGTAGGTCTAGCCACTGCGCCAACGCTTTGCTGCGGAACAAGTGTTTGCTTACTGCACCATCGCCACCGCCTGATCGACAAATCGATACACCTCAGCCGGCGTGATGCCATTGGGGCCTTTGGTTTTTTTGTCGCGCGTCTGACCGGTGCGCACCACTACGAGTTCTAGCGAAGGCACCACGATGACGTACTGGCCTTGGTGACCCTGTAAAAAATAAAACGGGTGCTTATACGTCCAATCCATCCACAGAGAATGTCCGTAATAGGGCTGCAAATCAGGCTTGCGGATACGCTCCACAAACGCCTTATCCAGCAAGGCCTGGCCGTTCCATTGGCCGTCTTGCAACAGCAGTTGGCCAAACTTGGCAAAGTCTCGCGCCGTTGCAAAAATGCAGCAGTAGGTACGCTCCATACCGCCTTCACTGCCTTGCCGGTCCAGGGTGTAAATCGCATCGCTTTCCATACCCAGCGGCACCCACAGGCTGCGCGACAAATGCCCGCTAATAGTCAGGCCCGGCTCCTTGGCCTGCAAAGCGCGCTTGAGGAAAACGCCCAATAGCTGGGTGCTGCCGCTGCTGTATTCGTACTCGGTGCCAGGCTCGCGCTCAAAGCCTTGTCCGAGCACCAGTTTTTCAGCATTTTTGCCATAGTACAAATCGGTGGTGATATTGAGCGGTAGGTAGTAGCTCTCTGTCCAGTCATGGCCGGACTTCATGCTGGAGAGTTGCGACACGGTGGCCTTTTGACCGCGCGGGTCTTGCGCGTATTCGGGCAAGCGCTCGGTCAAGGGGGCGTCAAAACTGCTGATAAAGCCCTGCTGCGTGGCTTGTTGTACCTGCAAGGTGGTGATGGTTTTAGCCATGGAAAACGAGTTGGTGCGGCTTTGGGCGGAATAAGCACCGAAATACTGCTCGTGCACCAGAGCGCCTTTTTGCGCCACCACAAAAGCTGCCGTGCCGTACTGCTGCAAATAGGACGCCATGGCCGGGTCCAAAGTTTTTTGGTTGTAGCGCGCATCTTTGGGCCAGGCCTGGGGGGCGCCCGCAGCAATGTTGCTTTGCGCAAAATTGTTGGCGTCGTCAATATGCGCGGTGCTATGCCCCTGGAAATAGGTGCTGGACAGGGCTTTCCAAAAATAGCCATGACCGCCTAACTGAATCGCCAGCGCCAGCGCGGCCAGTACCAACAGTAGGCCGTAAAAGAATTTTTTCATGTTGTTTCCTTGTTTCGAGGGATTCTAAGCAGGGCCTCGCAGCGAGTATGGGGCGGCAAGACTATCATCGGAAATCTCGGCTACCTGCGGATAAATCGCCCAACCAGTCCGTCAAATCCACCAAGCGCTTGGCTATCAAGTGGCGTACCTGGCCGCCGCTGTCTTCGTCGCGCTGCCAGACGCCGTAGACTGCCAGCAGGCGTGCTCGCAATAGCTCAGTGCGCTGTTTGTCTTTCAGGCTTTTCCAGACGATGACGTTGATGCAGCCGGTCTCGTCTTCCAAGGTCACAAAGACTACGCCTTTGGCGGTTTGCGGTTGCTGGCGCATGGTGACGATGCCGCAGGCGCGCACCAAACGGCCATTCGGCAAGTCGCGCAACTGCGCGGCACTCAGCATTTTTTTAGCTGCAAGGCGCGCGCGTAAAAACGACAGCGGATGGCTGCGCAAAGTAAGGCCAGTAGCCGCATAGTCAAACAGCACTTCCTGCGCTTCATGCGCTGCGGCTAAGACCAGCGGCTTTTCATACACCGGTGCACCTTGCAAGAGCGCGGGCGCACGGTGTAGCGCCGACGCGTCCCACACCTGCTGGCGGCGGTGGCCGCTGAGCGATAACAAAGCGTCTGCGCTGGCCAAGGCTTTGAGGTCACCCGCGTCCAGCACACAGCGCAAAGCTAAGTCTTCGGCGCTGGCAAAAGCCCCCTGTTTGCGAGCCGCACTGATACGCAAAGCCACACGCTCATGCAAGCCCGCCACCATGCGCAAACCCAAACGGATGGCCGGCTGTAAATTGGGGTCAGAACCTAATTTCTCATTTCCTTTCAGCGACCAGGCCAGCGGGCGCGGCTCCGCTACATGAGGCGCAGTGAAATTAGGTTCTGACCCCAATTGTTCGAGAGAGCAATCCCAGTCGCTGTGGCTCACATCTGCGGGCAGCACTTCGAGGCCGTGGCGGCGGGCGTCTTGTACCAGTTGGCTGGGGCTGTAAAAGCCCAGCGGTTGGCTGTTGAGCATGGCGGCCAGAAAGCAGGCGGGCTCGTGGCATTTGAGCCAGCAACTCACATAGACCAGCAGCGCAAAACTGGCGGCGTGGCTTTCGGGAAAGCCGTATTCGCCAAAGCCTTCGATTTTTTTAAACAAGGCATCGGCGTAGTCTTGCGTGTAGCCATTGGCGACCATGGCGCCGACCAGGCGCTCGTAAAAATGCTGTACCCCACCTTGGCGTTTCCAGGCGGCCATGGAGCGGCGCAGGCTGTCAGCCTCACCACCGCTGAAGTTGGCCGCTGCCATGGCGATTTGCATCACCTGTTCCTGAAAAATCGGCACGCCCAAAGTGCGTTGGAGCACTTCTTGCAAAGCCACACTGGCGTATTGCACGGCTTGCGGGTTGGCGCGCGCTTTGAGGTAAGGATGCACCATGCCGCCCTGGATAGGGCCAGGCCGCACGATGGCTACTTGCACCACCAGGTCGTAAAAGCAACGCGGCTTGAGGCGCGGCAACATGCTCATTTGCGCGCGACTCTCGATCTGGAACACACCCACGGTATCAGCCTGGCAAATCATGTCGTAAGTAGCCGGGTCTTCGGCCGGGATGTCTTGCAAGCGCAGGGGCTTGCCGCGCCACTGACCGATCAAGTCCAGGCAGCGGTGGATGGCGCTGAGCATGCCCAGGGCCAACACATCCACCTTGAGCAGGCCTACGGTGTCGAGGTCGTCTTTGTCCCACTGGATGATGCTCCGATCAACCATGGCGGCGTTTTCCACTGGCACGATGCGCGTGAGCGGGCCTTGCGTCAGCACAAAACCGCCCACGTGCTGACTGAGGTGGCGCGGGAAACCCTGCAACTGGGTCGCCAGATCAAGCCACAGTTGTAGGCGGCGGGGTGGTGGGATAGCGAAGTCACTTGCATCGGCGGGTGCTGCGCTTACGCGCTCAATCGCACTTTGCAAGCGCTCGGCCAATACGGTGCGGCCGTACATGCCGGGATGCTCTTTGGCCAGCGCGTTAATCAGAGCTTCAGGAATTTGCAACGCGCGCCCTACATCGCGCAGCGCGCTGCGCGGACGGTAGCGCGTGACCACAGCGGTAATGGCGGCGCGCTCGCGGCCATATTTGGCGTAGATGTATTGGATGACTTCTTCGCGCCGTTGGTGCTCAAAGTCCACATCAATATCGGGCGGCTCGTCGCGCTCGCGCGAGATAAAGCGCTCAAAGAGCACGCTCATGCGCGCAGGGTCTACCTCGGTCACGCCTAGGCAGTAGCACACCGCCGAATTGGCCGCCGAGCCGCGCCCCTGGCACAAGATGCCCCGGCTGCGCGCAAAGCGCACGATGTCGTGCACCGTAAGGAAGTACATCTCGTACTTCAGCTCGGCAATCAACGCCAGCTCATGCGCGACCTGCGTGCGCACGCTCGCGGGTATGCCTGCGGGGTAGCGAACCAGAGCGCCTTCTTCGGTGTAATGGCGCAGCGTTTGCGCCGGGGTCTGCCCCGGTAACACCGCCTCCAACGGGTAGTGATAACGCAAGCTGTCCAATGAAAAATGACAGCGGTTGGCAATCTCCAGCGTGTTCGCTAAGTGCTGGGCATCAAACAAACTTGCCAAGCGCGCACGGCTGCGCAAATGCCGCTCGGCATTGGCCTGTAAGCCGCGTCCGCATTGCGCCACCGGTAGCCGCAAACGCACAGCGGTGATCACATCGTGCAAAGGCTTGCGCGAACGCACATGCATTTGCACCGCGCCAACGGCCACCACCGGCAGGCCGCTTAGGTAAGCAATCTGGCGCATGCGTAAGGTGTGCAGCGCATCCTGCGCACCCAGGCTACGCGTCGCGCCTAACCACACTTGCGCGCCATAGTGCGCGCGCGCAGCCGCTGCAATCGCACAGGCTTTTTCCACCGACAAAGTAGGCGATAAAAGCAAAATAATTTCATTGCCCACCAAGGTCGGCCAGGCTGCCCAACCGCCTTGCGCCGGCTGCCAATGCAGCGCGTACTGGCCCTTGGGCGCAGCGCGGCGCGCGCTGCTAATAAATTCGCACAGATTGCCCCAGCCCTGCAAATCATGCGGCAAAGCGACGAAACGGAACAGCGTCTCCGCCGCCACCGCGCGCACCCCAAACTCAGCGCCCGGCAACAACTGCAAGCCCGCCTTACGCGCCGCCTCGTGCGCGCGCACGACCCCGGCCACTGAGCACTCATCGGTCAGCGCCAGCGCCCCATAACCCAAAGCCTTGGCCCGCGCCACCAACTCCTGCGGCAAAGACGCGCCATGCTGAAAGCTAAACGCGCTCATGGCGTACAGCTCGGCATATGCAGTGGACGGGGCGGCGGTGGGCACAGAAACTTCTTTTTATACTGTATAAAAAAACAGTATAAACAGAGTCCCGACGTGAAAAACGTGGGGTACGCAAAAAATTACTTGTGCCATGCTTCTAAAAAATATATATTTAATATATATAAATTAAGGCTCTCCTATGACAAGCACAAGCGACAACTTACTCGTCAAATTCCGCACCAAAGACACGGCATTGGGTGTGACGCGCAGCACCGTCAAAGCACTGGCGAAAGAACTAGAGGTGAACGAAACCCAGGTCATCCACTTGGCACTCTCCAAATTCGCGGCCGATGTGCTGCCAGCGTATGCGCCCGATGACGGGCCTCTCACCGCCAAGCAAATCCGCGCTTTGCGCGAGGACGTCCAAAAGCACTTACCCAAAGGTAAATCCCTCTCCAACGAGACCTTGTTTCCATGAGCTCCAAATGGGCGCTACCCGCCCCCGGCGACATCGTGTGGTGCTTGTTTCCAGAAGTGCCAGGCATGGAGCCCGGCCCCAAACCCCGACCTGCTCTGGTGATGCGCGTCGAGCGCAAAGAAGATGGTGAGGTGCTCAGCGTGGTGTACGGCACATCACAAAACCTGCGTCCACTCAGGCGCGGCGAATTCGCTATTACCCGCGACAACCACCCCGGCGCCTACGCACTGGCCGGCTTGGCCTATGACACCAAATTTGATTTCAAAACCATGGTGGACCTGCCTTGGTCCGAGCGCTACTTCAAAGTACCACCCCGAAGCCCGCATGGCAATACGCCCAAACTGGGAACGTTGCATGCGACGGTTTTACGGGCCGTGGAGGCGGCTTATCGGGCGGCGGTGGGGTAGTGGTAACGCAGTGGATTGGTTAAACCTTTTGTAACTCTCATTTTTTGCCTTGCTCGATAAAGTTAGCCTCTATCCGAAAACCTTCAAGCCGCCAACTTTGCGCTAGCCAGCCGATTGAGACTGACGCCTTGCTCAGCAGCCATGAGTGCTAAGTTCCGGTGGAGCAAGGGCGGGATGCGCACCCGGAACTCTCCGCTGTAGCTTTTCTCGGCTAAGGCTACAGGCACGGGCTCGCCGCTGACCTGCAAGTCGGTGACTACGTCCGCCACTATTTTTTGAATGCCCTTGAGCGCTTTTTCTGGTGATTTGGCTAACCAACTGAGCGAGGCAAATTCAGCGCAAAGGCCAATATATTCCTGGTCTTCTGGCGACCAGGTGACGCGGTAGGTGTAGTGCAAGGTGTTCATGATCTGCTTTCCAATTGTTCTATTGCTTGAAGTACCTACTTGACTTGGTAGGGCTTGGCTTTACCTTTGCTGTTCTGAATATTGACACGCGGATCGCCAGGCCAAGGAGTCTTAAAAATGGCGTGACTACTACCCGATTGCCTAGGTTTGCCAAAGTAAAACTCGCATATTTTTTTCAAGTCAAGAAAGCGCACATTCGCTGGCTCGCGGCGCATCTGTTCCAGTAGTTTTGCAGTATTCGTCATAGTATATCTATGGTGCCATTAATGGTACCATAGAGCGAATTCGTTTTGATCTCCCTATCTTCCAAGAATATTCCCATGGGTAGCATCCCACTAACTTTGCTAGTACTGCGCCCCATATGACCCCATCGCCCATCCACCCGGTAGTTGCCGCAACCGCCCCAGCCCCCATCAGCCTGCGCCAGGCCTGGCCGTTTTGGCTGAAGGTAGGCTTTATCAGCTTTGGCGGGCCAGCCGGGCAGATTGCGCTGCTGCACGAAGAGCTGGTGGAGCGGCGGCGCTGGATTTCGGATGCGCGGTTTTTGCATGCGCTTAATTACTGCATGGTGCTGCCCGGCCCTGAAGCGCAGCAACTGGCCACCTACTTGGGCTGGCTGATGCACCGCACTTGGGGCGGCATCGTGGCGGGGGTCTTGTTTGTGCTGCCTTCGCTGTTCATACTCATCGGACTGTCGTGGGTGTATCTGGTGTTCGGTGGTACGCCGCTGGTGGCGGGGCTGTTTGCCGGTATCAAGCCAGCCGTGACGGCCATCGTGCTGCAAGCGGCCTGGCGCATAGGCACGCGCACGCTGCGCCACCGTTTGTTGTGGGTGTTGGCTGCCCTGTCCTGGTTTGCGCTGTATGTATTGCAAGCGCCCTTTCCGGCAATAGTGCTGGGTGCAGGGCTGATAGGCGCCATCGGCGGGCGCTTTGCGCCGCAGGTATTTCAAGCGGGCGCCGGTCACGCAGCCAAGGCCGGGCCGCACGCACCGGCCTTGATTGACGACGATACGCCCACACCGGTGCATGCGCGTTTTACGCTGTCCGGTTTGGTCAAGGTGCTGGCCTTGGGGCTCATGCTGTGGCTGCTGCCCATGGCGCTACTGGTACTGACGCAGGGCTGGGAACATACGCTGACGCAAATGGCCTGGTTTTTCACCAAAGCGGCGCTGCTGACTTTTGGCGGCGCGTATGCGGTGCTGCCCTATGTGTACCAGGGCGGCGTGGAGCAGTTTGGCTGGGTAACGGCGGCGCAAATGATCGACGGCCTGGCGCTGGGCGAGACCACGCCGGGGCCGCTGATTATGGTGGTGGCTTTTGTGGGCTATGTGGGCGGACACACCCAAGCGCTACTGGGCCCGGACCATTTGTTTCTGGCCGGTGCACTCGCCGCCGCGGTGGTGACCTGGTTTACCTTTTTGCCTTCGTTTGTGTTCATCTTGGCGGGCGGGCCTTTCATCGAATCGACGCACCAGGATTTGCGTTTGAGCGCACCACTCACCGCGATTACAGCTGCCGTGGTCGGCGTCATCGTGAGCCTGGCGCTGTTCTTCGGCCAGCATGTGTTCTGGCCGCAAGGCATGGGTGGGCGTTTTGATGCGGCATCCGCTGTCATAGCCGTAGCCGCTGCGCTGGCGCTGATCCGCTTTAAGCGGCCCGTAGTGCAGGTGATTGCTGCCTGTGCGCTGGCGGGCTGGGCTTTGTCTGTGTTGGCTTGAGCCACGGCATAGGCCCACAAAACCGTCAGGCAAACAAGCCATGCAAATACCAAGCAGTACCCTGCCCCTGGGCTGCGCCTAGACGCTCGCGATAGACCCAGAGCAAACCCTGGCCGGGGCTGTGGGCGATGTAGTAATCGCGCTGTACTGGCGGCCCTGTGTCCCAGGCTTGCAATTCCAAGCGCTGCGGCCCGGCCAGCAAGGCTAGCGGGCCGTCCCATTGGGGCAAGCCATCAGCGCCGCTGGGTAGGCTGCGCACCTGGGGCAACAACCAAGTGGGATAAAGCGCCTGCGCGGCGATGGCGCTGGCTTGCGATGTGGCGCGGGTGCCTAAGGCCATGCCAGTTTGCGCTGCGGCGCTGGTCGGTTGTCCTATGCCGGTTGACACCACGGCGCTTGCCTGCGCGCCCAGCGCTTGCCAGGTCTGCATGCACTCGGGGCGATGCTCATCCTGCAAGGTCACGGCGCGCACGCTCTCGGGTCCCAAGCGCGCGGCCACGCGCTCAAGCAAATGGTGAAGGCTGTCGCCACTGCGCAATTCATCGGGCAGCAGGCTCAGGCTTTGGCCGTGCAATGCGCAGGTTTCCAGCGTACGCAGGCGCAAATACAAAACCGGTGCAGGCAGCGTGACCTGGGCCAGGTGTTCGGCCAGCAAGCGCTCTAAGTGGCGCGGGTCTTGGGTGGGCTCGGCGGTGCGCAGATGCAAGCGGCCATAGCCATCGCCTTGGTGCCAAGCATCCCGGTGGCGGGCATTGGCACGGCGCGCATCGAGCTGCCAACGCAACTCCAGCGCCAACACCCCGTGCTGGCGGGCGCGCAACCACAGTTGCAACTGCGCCAGCAAACGGCGCGCACCAAACAACATGGCGGCGGCCGATTCGACCTGCGCGGCCAGTTCCAGCGGCGCATCAAACACCTCGGGCAGGCGCAGCCAGGCATAGGCCTCGGGCGCGGCGCCATAGGCCTGGTCCAAAGCCGTCAGCAGGGGCGCGCCAAAGCGGCGGGCCACGCCGCCGCGCGGCAAGGCGCGCAAATGGCCCCAGGTGGTACAGCCCAAACGCTCCAGCGTGGGTAGATGCGCCTGCGCTGCGGCCAGCGTGTGTAGGGGCAAGGCATCGGGCGGTAGCGGCGGATGCGCCAAGTCGCCCGCCTGCTGCAATGCATCGCAAGCCAGACGCGCCAGCGCGAGCAAAGCGCTATCGCCATGCGCGTACTGCATAGGCAGGGGCGCGTGGCCGGGCTGCAACAGCGCTTGCAGCAGCGCCATGCGCCCGCCAAACAAGCGCTCGCTGGCCGAGATTTCCAGCACCAAAGCCTGCTGCACTTGCGCCACCCAGGGCGTAAATTGCAAGCTCCACCAGGTCAGCGCCGCCAGCGGGTCAGCCCAGGCCGCAGCGCCTGAAAGCTCTGTTCCCGCATCCGGGGAAGTAGCGCCGCACAAAGCGCTTGTAAGCGGCAAGGCCGGTAATGGTGCATAGCCACTTGCACCGGCATCACGGCCAGCAGCGCGCTGCGCGTCTTGCGGACGCACGGCCAGCCAATAGGGCTTCATGGCGTCGCCCTGCGAGGCTGCAAGACAGCAATGTGCGCTGAGGTGACATGCGCTGAAGCGGTATGCGGACTTGGGTCAGACTTTGCAGCGGACCACGCTGGTTTGGCGCTGGCCAGCACGCGCAACAGTGCTGCCGGGCGTGCTACCAGTTGTACAGGCCCGGCCAAGGGCGGGCCACGGCGTTTAAGAATGTGGACCGCAAGCGCAGCCCCCTCCTCCAAGTCCAGCAGCAAGCGCAGCACAGCGGGCGAGGCCTGGGTCTGCGCGGCGCTGGGGCGCAGCACGAAAAGCAGTTTGTGGTGTTCGGCAGCGGCCCACTGCAAACGGCGCAATTGCTCGGGGCGCACCTGCGGCAGCCAGGCCAGCACCGCATCCACCGCCGCGCAGCGCAGCGCCTGCTCGCTCAGCCACAGGGCGGCAGTGTCCTGGCCGTCCGCAGCACCCAGCCAGAGCAGGCGCTGCGCCTGCAAACCCTGGGCCTGCAAGGCGGGCGCAAATGGCAGATAGGGCGGCGCCACCAGCACCACCGGGCCGCTGCCGCTCGACGCCAGCGCGGGCAGCAGCAAGCGCCACTCGTTATGCACGCCCGGGGCTTGCAGCAATTCGGTCAGCGCGCCCACCGGCCAACCGCCACCGGGCAATTGGGCGTCCAGCGCCGTATTGCCACTGGACAGGGTTTGCGCACGCGGTGCGGCCAAGGCATCAGCTCGCCAGACATCGGCGCGCAGCAAGCCCGGCGCAGCGCGCTCGGACAGGCTTTGGCTTGGGACAGGCAAGGCGGACATGGGTTAAATATACTGTAAATAAATACAGTATATGGCAGCTTGCAACGGCACACTGCGCTATCGTCGCAGCGGGCCAAAGTCTTTAGCTAAAATGGCCAATATTCTTAGAGAGACCTTATGCACATCACCGCCACCGAAGCCAAAAACCGTTTTGGCAGTATTTGTGCCCTGGCTAAGCGTGCGCCCGTGTTTGTTGAAAAAGCGGGCCAGATTGACACCGTCATCCTTTCAGCCGACCAATACCGCGCTTTGCAAGCCAACCAAAACCAGGCCAGTCCGGCGGCGCGCAAAAAAGAATTCGAATCCGAATTTGGCGACTGGATTGCCGCGCAAAACACATGGGTCGAAAACCAAGGCATTCCGGGTGCCGACTTACGCCCCTGGTAAATCGCCATGGCGCAGTTTGACGTTTACGCCAACCCCAGCCACAGCGCTGCACAAGGCATTCCTTATGTGGTGGTGGTGCAAAGCGATTTGCTCGATGCACTGGCCACGCGCATGACGATTCCCTTAGCCTCGGTCACCTTTGCCGACAAAGCGCCGGAAAAGCTTTGCCCCAGCATCACGATCAAGGGCGAGCAACTGCGTGCATTGGCGCACTATGCAGCGCCCTTACCGACACGCAGTTTGCGTCAGGTGGTGGCTAATGTGGCCCCGCAAGCCAGCATACTGATTGCCGCCATGGATGTGGTGATCGCCGGGGTGTAGACGGCGCCCGCGTCAAACCGTGTAGATCTCGTTGCCGATGGCCGGCCAGCGCTTGCGCATATACATCCAGGCCACCAGACCAATGCCCATCATGCAAATCGAAGCCGCAGCCAGCGCGACCGCCGAATGCATCACCAAAGGCGAGATGGCACCGGCGACGATGGCATTGGCCAGCGAACCGATAAAGCTTTGCAGCGAGGAGGCCATGCCGCGCCGCTCGGGGTACAGGTCCAGCACCAGCAGCGTGACCACCGGCACCATCATGGCCCAACCGAAGGCAAAAACGCCCAGTGGAAACAAGGCCCAACTGACATGGGCGGTGAACAGCACATTGGCGACCAAATTGACCACTCCGATGCACAACATGATGACAAAGCCGTTGCGGATCTGCCGCTTGGGCGTGATGCGCCCGGCCACGCGCCCGCTAACCCAGGCCCCGGCCATGATGCCGCCGATGGTGAACAGAAAAAACCAGAAGAAATGCTGCGGCGCTAAATGCAGCACCTCGCCCAAAAACACCGGCGCGCTGAGCACATACAAAAACATGCCGTTAAACGGAATGCCGCTCGCCAATGCAAGCAACACAAAGCGCGGGTCCGAGCCCAATTGCCAGTAGCCGGCCATTAAGTGCCGTACTTGGAAAGGCTGGCGCAGGCTGATGTGCAGCGTCTCGGGCAAGAGCCGGTAATTAGCGATCCACAACACCACGCCGATCGCGGTGAGGAACCAGAATATCAAGTGCCAACTACCCCAAAGTAACAACTGGCCGCCGATCAGCGGCGCAATCGCGGGGGCAATGCCGAAATAAATCGTGATCTGGCTCATGACTTTTTGCGCTTGCGAGGGGGGGTACATATCGCGCACTACCGCGCGCGCCACCACAATGCCCGCACCAGTGGAAAAACCTTGCAGCGCACGGAAAAAAATCAACTGCCCGATGCTTTGCGACAGCGCGCACCCGAGCGAGGCCACGGTGAACACCGCCAAACCCCAGAGCACCACCGGGCGGCGGCCAAAGCTATCGGAAATCGCGCCGTGAAACAGCGACATAAAAGCAAAGCCGAACAAATACGCCGATAAAGTCTGCTGCATGTGCAAAGGCGTAGTGCCCAGCGAAGCAGAAATGTCAGCAAAAGCCGGCAGATAGGTATCTATGGAAAACGGCCCCAACATACCCAGCACCGCCAGCAGCACCGCAAAAGCCCATTGAGGAAGACGCCACAGCGATTGGGCGTCAGGATTCATTACATCGGGGTGATAAGAACATCCTGCTATTGGAACATGTGGCGCAGCTCAGGCCGCTTGCAACAAAAACTCAACCTTGACTGCTGCGTAAGGAAACTCAAGCTGGCCCGAATCCGTTCTGCGTAGTAAGCCAGCGAGTAACAGGGCGGACAAATCTGCGTGGACTGCTTTGACAAGCGCAACTCCGGCGTAGCAAAAGAAATGCGGTCTGCCTTCAAACACATAAGCAAACTGTCGTCGCCCGACGTGGTGGTAATCGCACCTGTTACGCCTTCAGCTTGTGTGCGCCTGCAAGCCATGCCAGCCTTCGCCAGCCATCCAGGCTGCTAGCAGCAGCATCAAGACCGTGGAAATATAGGGCGCCTTAGCGGCCCAATCGCCAAAGCCGGACCAGCGCGTCTTCGCCTGCCCCACACTCCACGCGGCTAGCACACCCGAAGCGACCATGGTGAGCGCCAGGCCCACACTAAAGCTCAGCACCAGGGCGGCTCCCAAGGCGACTTTTTTGAGCTGCAAACACAGCAGCAACACCGTAATGGAAGCCGGACAGGGAATCAAACCACCGGTCAGTCCGAACACCAGAATTTGGCCATTGGTGGCATGGCCGGAGGCAAAGCGCTGGGCGATCTCCTGCGCATGCGCCCGGGCATGGGCGTCCATGCCTGGTTCCGCATCCGAAGTGGATGGGCTGTGCGTGTGCGCCGCGCCATGCGCGTGTCCGTGTCCGTGTCCGTGATCGTGATCGTGGCTGTGCTTGTGCGGATGCGCATGTCCATGTTCTTGGATATGCGCATGGGGCAATCCCTGCAGCCAAGTGCGGTAGGCCATCCAAAAGGCGGTGGCGGCGATCAGCGCGGCAGATACCAATTGCAGATAGGGCTCACTGTGAGCGGCGTCCCACTGGCCGCCGAAATACAAGCCGCCCATGGCGACCACCCACACGATGGCGGTATGTGACAGCGTCGCGGCCAGACCCAGCAAGACCGCCTGGCCGACCGTGCCGCGCACCGCGATGATGAAGGCAGCCATCATGGTTTTGGAATGCCCGGGCTCCAGGCCGTGCAGCGCCCCCAGAGCAATGGCGCTGGGGATAAACCACCAGACACTACTGTTGCCTTGCTGCAACAATTGGACAAATTCGTTCATCCTTCGGACTATAAGCCTGGAAGTAAAACTAGGGTAAACCAGTAGGCCTATTAGCACTCTCTATGTTTGAGTGCTAATATTCAGGCTTCAGACTGAAGGAGTCCTCTATGTCCCTCGCAATCGCCTCGAATACCGCTTTGGCCACGGCCAATCCCTGGTCTTTGGTGCCGCCGCTTGGCAACCTGGACGCTTACATCTCCGCCGCCAACCGGCTGCCGATGCTGACGCTGGAAGAAGAGCAGCGCTTTGCGCGCCAGTACCGCGACGACAACGACCTGGAAGCCGCCGGTAAATTGGTGCTCTCGCACCTGCGCTTGGTGGTGTCGGTAGCGCGCCAGTACCTGGGCTATGGTTTGACGCACGGTGACCTGATCCAGGAAGGCAATGTCGGCCTGATGAAGGCCGTCAAGCGCTTTGACCCGGACCAGGGCGTGCGCTTGGTGAGCTACGCACTGCACTGGATCAAAGCCGAGATCCACGAATACATTCTAAAAAACTGGCGCATGGTGAAAGTGGCCACCACCAAAGCCCAGCGCAAACTCTTTTTCAATTTGCGCTCTATGAAGCAGCGCTTTAAATCCGACGATGCCGCCGCTGATATGGCCACCCACCGCGACACCTTGAGCCCGACCCAAGTGCGCGCCATGGCCGACGAACTCAAGGTCAGCGCACAAGATGTGCTGGAGATGGAAACCCGGCTTTCGGGCGGCGATGTCTTGCTCGACCCCATGGCTTCGGACGATGGCGAAGAAGTCTATGGCCCTATTTCCTACCTGACCGATAGCAATCACGAGCCGCTGGCGGTGATCGAAGCGCACCGGCGCGATGTGCTGGCCTCCGACGGAATTGCCAGCGCGCTGGAAGTGCTAGACCCGCGCAGCCGCCGCATCGTGGAAGAGCGCTGGCTCAAGGTGAACGACGACAACAGCGGTGGTATGACGCTGCATGAGTTGGCAGCCGAATACGGCGTGAGCGCCGAGCGCATCCGCCAAATCGAAGTGGCGGCGATGAAAAAAATGAAAACCGCGTTGGTCGATTACGCTTGATTGGCGCGAGACTTTTTTTATTTCAGCAACTGCGCAATATCTGCCGTCAGCACCGGCGCGCCGCTTCCATAGCGGGTGAACAGGCGCAACTGGCCTTTGGTATCGAAGATATAACTGCCAGCGGAATGGTCCATGGTGTAGCTATCTGCGCTTTTGCCTGCTACTTTTTTGTAATAAATTTTGAAGTCTTTGGCCAGCGCCGGCAATTGCTCGGGCGTGGGACGCAATGCCAAAAACATGGGGTCAAAGTTGACCATATAGGCGTTGAGCAACTCCGGCGTATCGCGCTCCGGGTCCAGGGTTACAAACAGCGCCTGCAAGCGCTCACCGTCAGCACCCAGTAGTTTTTTAACCTGCGCCAGTTCGATCATGGTGGCGGGACATACGTCTGGACATTGGGTGTAACCGAAAAACATCACCACCACTTTTCCCGCAAAGTCGCTAAGGCGGCGCAATTGACCGTTGTGGTCGCTCAGTTCAAAACCTTTGGCGTAATCAGCTCCGGTCACGTCCACCGAACTGAAAGCAGGCTTGTTCGGGTTGCAAGCGGCCAGCAACAAAGCGGCGGCGCCGAGGCCCAGGCGCATCACACTACGGCGTTGCAACATGCCCGCCGTTGCAGGGAAAGCATGGTGTTTCATAAGAGGTAATGGTCCAGCAACAAAGCGGCGAACAAGGCGCTGAGATGAATCAACGAAAAGCGAAAAGTAGCGCGCGCCAGGGTGTCTGAGTAGTTGCGCAACAAGCGCCAGGCATAGACACAAAACCAAACGCTCAACACCACGGCGGCTGCCAGATACAGCCAGGAACTCATGCCGTACATAAAGGGCAGCAGGCAGGCGGCAAACAGCACCCAGGTGTAAAGCAAGATATGCAAGCGGGTGAACTCACTGCCGTGGGTGACGGGCAGCATGGGCAGGCCGGACTTGCGATAGTCCTCCACCCGGTACAAGGCCAGAGCCCAGAAATGCGGCGGTGTCCACAAAAAAATAATCAGAAACAAAATCAGCGCCTCGGGGCCGACATCGCCCGTCATCGCGGCCCAACCGAGCACCGGAGGCATAGCGCCGGAGGCGCCACCGATGACAATGTTTTGCGGCGTCAGGGGCTTGAGAATGACGGTGTAAATCACCGCATAGCCGACGAAGGTGGCAAAGGTCAGCCACATGGTCAGCGGGTTGACCCAGAAAAACAAAATCGCCGAACCGGCAATACACAAGAGCGCAGAAAAAATCAGGGTTTGGGTGTTACTCAGTTCACCGCGCGCGGTGGGCCGCCAAGAGGTACGCTTCATCTTGGCATCAATCTGCTGCTCCACGATGCAATTAAAGGCAGCAGCAGCGGCCGACACCAGCCAGATACCGAAACAAGCGATTGCCGCCAGTCGCACTTGCGTCCAATCCGGCGCGCCAGGCACTGCCAACACCATGCCGATCAGCGCGCAAAACACAATCAGTTGAATCACCCGTGGCTTGGTCAAGGCGTTGAACTGCCGCACCACGGACATGGTGGGTAGCCAAGAGGTGATGCTAGCCGGTGGGGTCACGTTGCTGGTCTCAAGGTTGTTGGCAAAGCCACAGGACGGTTCGCTGGCACCCGGCTGACGGTCAGCAACCAGACCAGGCAGACCAGCATGGCGCCAGCGCCGCCGGTGTGCAGCACGGCTGCCAGCAGCGGCCAACCCAGTACCACATTGCTCAGGCCGGTTACCAATTGCAAGGCTAACAGCAATCCCAATAACTGCATCGGGCGGCGCAGCGCCGGGTAGGCACGCAATTGCCAAAGCACCAGCCCAATCACCAAAACGAGGCCAGCTGCCATCCAGCGATGCACCATATGGACAGCGGTTAGGGCCTCAAAGCTGAGGGGCTGGCCATCGGGCTGCAAGCCCAGGGGGCGCCACAGCGTAAAGCCTTGCGCGAAATCCATCGCCGGCCAATGGCTGCCTTGGCAGGTGGGAAATTCCATGCAGGCCAGCACCGCGTAGTTGGTACTAACCCAGCCGCCCAGCGCGGCCTGTAGCAGCAGTGCTGCCAGGGCCAGCCACAGGCCGGCACGCATGGATGGCGCGATAGCCTGGACTTGCCGCGCACCGGATTGCAGCCAAAGCTGCACGGCCTGCAACGTCAGCAAGCCCAGCAACACATAGCCGCCTAGCAAATGCATTGTGACAATGGCCGGAAAAAGTTTCATGGTGACTGTCAGCGCGCCAAAGCCGCCCTGCACACACACCCAAACCAAGGTCGCTATCGCCCATGCGGGATGGATGGGTGCACGCTGTTGTGCCGCCCGCGCCTCTCGATGTTCACGCCATGCGCTGATGGCCAACAACACGATCAACATACCCACGCCCGAAGCCAGGTAACGGTGCAGCATTTCGATCCAGGCCTTGCCATGCGTGACAGGGCCTTCAGGGTTAACCGTCTGCGCCATGGCGATAGCACCCTTGGCGCCAACTGGGCTGGCATGGCCGTAGCATCCAGGCCAATCCGGGCAACCCAAACCGCTGTCGGTCAAGCGGGTAAAGGCGCCGAACAAAACCAGATCAAAGGTCAGGAACAAGGTGGTCAGGGTCAAGGCGTAATGCCAGCCTCCGGCCTGGCGGTGGCGCCCACTCCAAAGCAGGTATGTCAGGGGTAGGGCCGCTACGGCCATGCCGATGAGCACAAGCTGGCCCAGTGGCGAGAGGTTCCAGAGCGCGGTGTCCATGGTTTTCGCTGT
>CANNEW010000027.1 GCA_947503685.1 Comamonadaceae bacterium
ATGCCGGCAAAGATCTGGTTCAGCGTGACGTGCGGCGGGCTCACACCCTTCAAGTAAAACGCCGCCATGGCCACCGGTGGGCTAAGGAATGCGGTCTGCAGGTTCAGTGCCACCAACAAGCCAAAGAACAAGGGGTCGATGCCAAAGTGGGGCAGCAAGGGAATGAAAATCGGCATGAAAATCACGATGATTTCGGTCCACTCCAAGGGCCAGCCTAGCAAGAAAATAACCACTTGCGCCAGGATCATGAACTGCAAAGGCGTCAGGTCCATGCCCAGCACCCAGGTGTTGATGATCTCTTGGCCACCCAACAGCGCAAAAGCCGCCGAGAAAATGCTGGAGCCTACGAACAGCCAGCACACCATGGCACTGGTTTTGGCCGTCAGGTACACCGACTCGCGCAGCACCACGTAGTTCAGGCGTCGGTAAGCAGCCGCCAGCAGCAAACCACCCAAGGAGCCCATGGCCGCAGCCTCGGTGGGTGTGGCCAAGCCAAACACGATGGTGCCTAGCACCGCCAAAATCATGATGGCCAAGGGGAAGAAGGAACCCAGCAGCATCTTGAAGATTTCAAGACGTGTAAAGCTGAAGTAGGCATAGAACAGGGCCAAGGCCACCGCACAACTGGCCAAACCGATCCAGAAAGACAGTGGCGCGGGCTGGCGCTCGGCTTGGGCCACGGGTGCTTTTGCTGCAGCAGTGGCGGCAGCAGTGACTGGAACAGGCGCCTCCGCTTTGACCGGATCAGCAGCAGGTGCCGCATCTGCTTTGGCTACTTCGGCCACGCCCGGCGGTTCTTGCAAACCACCGGCTTCGGGCTCTGCCAAACCACTGATACTTGGGGCTTCTTCTGCGGCGCCGGTCGAATCAGCCAGATCGCCACCCATGGCCACCGCGCCTGATACCGCCTCGACCGGTAAGGGTGCGGTGACCTTGAAATAAATAGTCCCCATGATTGCAGCCACCGCCAAAGCCGGCAGCAAGGCGATGCCCAGGTGGCTGAGCAATTCGCTCAGGGGAACAGCCGCATTGCGTTTGCCTTTGAGGGCGCCGATCAAGCCGGGTAACACGTTGTTACTGATGTCTTTAGACACCACTTGCGCAAACGCCGGCAAAGGCACGAAACGGTCTTCGGCCGACATGGGCGGGGCCATGCTGGGCTTGATTTTGGCAATAATGACCACATACAGGACATACAAAGTGGCCAGCATGATCCCCGGGAAAAACGCACCGGCATACAACTTGACCACCGACACGCCCGCTGTCGCGCCATAGACGATCAACATGACCGATGGCGGAATCAGAATACCCAGACAACCGCCTGCGGTGATGGCACCGGCTGACAGCTGAACGCTGTAGCCTGCGCGCAGCATGGCGGGCAGCGCCAGCAAGCCCATGAGCGTGACCACCGCGCCCACAATGCCGGTAGCTGTCGCAAAAATAGCGCAGGTCACGATGGTGGCCACTGCCAGGGAACCCGGCACACGGGCCATAGCCAAGTGCATACTCTTAAACAATTTCTCGATCAAGTTGGCGCGCTCAATCAGGTAACCCATGAACACGAACAAGGGGATCGAGATCAGCACATCGTTGGACATGACCGAGTAGGCGCGCTGAACCATCAGGTCCAGGGTTTGCTGCACCGCCAAAGCGGGGTTTTGGCTCTTGTAGGCGATCCAGGCGAAGATCATCCCCATACCCATCAAGGTGAAGGCCGTGGGGAAACCCAACATGATTGCCACCACCACTAAGGCCAGCATCAAGAGCCCCAGGTGGCCGTTGGCCATCTGAGAGGGTGCGGGCAGCAAAATAAAGGCCGTCAACACGACCAGAGCCATGATCGTCAGGCCAAACCAGATTTCTTTTTTCATTATTTAGTTCCCTTGCCAGCCGTCAACAGCGCATCGAGTTTGGCGATGTCTTCGTCCTTTACGTTGACCATTTCCTTGAGTTTTTCGACATCGACCTCGTCCACATCGTCGCCTCGTTTAGGCCATTCACCCTGCTTGATACAAACGATGCAACGCACAATCTCGACAAGACCTTGGGCCAGCAGAAAAGCCCCCGCAATTGGCAAAATGGTTTTAAAGGGGTAGACCGGCGGGCCGTTAGCCGTTACGTTGGAGTGCTCGTTGATGGCCCAAGAATCTGCCGCAAAACCGTAGCCCGCATAAGCCAAAGCAAACACGCCCGGAATGAAAAACAGAAAGTAAAGAATTAAGTCAAACCAGGCTTGCAGACGTGGCGGGAAAAAACCGTAAAGCACATCGCCGCGTACATGGCCATTCTTGGACAAGGTGTAGGCACCGGCCATCATGAACAGCGAGCCGTACATCATGCTCATCACGTCAAAAGCCCATGCATGGGGATTGTCAAGGAAGTAGCGGGAAAAAACTTCCCAAGAAATCATCAGAGTCAGAGCCAAGATCAACCAAGAAAAAAATTGGCCAATCCAGGTGCTGACTTTGTCAATGAAGAGCAACAGGTTTTGCATAAGTGAACCACATAAAAAATTAGCCATCCAGGACTTCCTGGATGGCTAAAAAGTATAGGTCACTGTCCAGGAAGTCCTGGATAGTGAGGGAGACGAGTTTAAAGAATCAAGCTTTTTTCGCCCCAAAGAAGTGGTTCACCGCCATGCGACGGCTGATGTTGGTGTCTTGGTCCCATTTCACTACACGGATTGCAAACGCTCTTTGCGACTCCACAATTTCCTTGAACAATGGGTTTTCGGCAGACTTTTTCTCCAAAATTTCAGACCAAAGTTTGAGCTGGTCTTGCAAAATAGAGTCGGGTGTTTTGTAGAACTTTACATTGTCTTTGGTTTGCAACTCGATGTAGTCTTTGGAGTAACGGTCCACAGCCTTCCAAGACATATCAGCAGAAGCCGCTTCAGTCGCGCCGGCAATCACAGCCTTCATTTTGGCGGGCAACGCGTCGTACTTGGTCTTGTTGAACATGATCTCAAAGGTCTCAGCGCTTTGGTGGTAGCTTTGCAGCATGCACACCTTAGACACATCGGGGAAGCCCAAGATACGGTCAGAAGTAGCGTTGTTGAACTCAGCGCCGTCGAGCAATCCACGATCCATCGCAGGCACGATCTCGCCGCCTGGCAAGGCGTTAACTGCAGCGCCCATGGCGGTGAACAGGTCAATCGCTAAACCGTTGGTACGGAATTTCAAACCTTTGAAGTCAGATGAATTGGTGATGGGCTTTTTAAACCAGCCCAAGGGCTGTGTGGACATGGGGCCGTACAAGAAAGACTGCACATTGCCGCCGATCGAGGCGTACAACTTGGCCAGCAACTCAGTGCCGCCGCCGTACTTGTGCCATGACAACAGCATGTTGGCATCCATGCCGAAGGCCGGGCCCGAGTTCCACAAAGCCAAAGCGTTTTGCTTACCGTAGTGGTAGCCCAACACGCCGTGACCGCCGTCCAATGTGCCTTTGGACACTGCTTCGAGCAAACCAAAGGCCGGGACTACCGAGCCTGCAGGCAGCACTTCAATTTTCAGATCGCCACCCGTCATGTCATTGACTTTTTTGGCGTAATCTTGGGCGTACTCATGAAAAATGTCTTTGGCAGGCCAGGTGCTCTGCCACCGCATGGAAATCGGGCCAGTTTGCGCCTTGGCGATCATGGGGGCAGACATTGCACCAGCAGCAATGGCGATGCCTTTGAGTAGGTTACGACGGCGTGGGGTTTTGTTCTCAGTCAAGATGGGCTCCAATCGAAATGTGAAAAAACAAGCGCTAAATTATCACCTGAAATGCATTATGAGATCGCCGATTTGGCCTGCGACTAGTAAAAACCCTTGCTTTGCGTGATAAATGTTTCAGCACGACGCAAAATAATTTCCAGATCCTGGCGCCGATTGCCGTGGCGCTCTTGGCTCAGCTCCCGCTGGTGGCGGCTATGACCCGCCTTGCCCAAACCTAGGCTCAATGCGCCTTGCAAACAGGGGCGCACGGCGAAGGCGAATGCGGGCTTAGGCCGCCAGGCGTTGCTCCAACTGCGCTTTGGTGTTTTCCAGTTGGGCCGGTAGGTGGTAGGCCAACTGCTTAAACAACGCGGTGTGTAAAGCGATTTCGGTTTTCCAGTCGGCTTTGTCCAGGCTGGTGACGGTGGCGAACTGGGCCTTGGTGAAATCCAGGCCGGTCCAGGTGATTTCGTCAAATACCGGACTGATGCCAAAGCCGTTATCCACGCCCATGGTTTTGCCTTCGATGCGCTCAATCATCCACTTGAGCACGCGCATATTTTCGCCATAGCCGGGCCATACAAACTTGCCGTCTGCGTCTTTGCGAAACCAGTTGACGCAGTAAATCGCTGGCAGTTTGGCGCCGGCCTGACCCATCTTGTCGCCAATATCGAGCCAGTGCTGAAAATAGTCGCTCACGTTGTAGCCGGTAAAGGGCAGCATGGCAAACGGGTCGCGCCGCACGACGCCCTGCTGTCCCGCAGCGGCCGCCGTGGTTTCTGAGCCCATGGTAGCGGCCATGTAGACGCCTTCCACCCAGTTGCGCGCCTCGGTCACCAGCGGCACGGTGGTGGAGCGGCGCCCGCCAAAGATAAAAGCGTCGATGGGCACGCCATTGGCGTCGTCCCAGGCGCTGTCTAGCGCCGGGTTGTTGGTGGCTGCGACGGTAAAGCGCGAATTCGGGTGCGCGGCTTTGGCGCCCGTTTCTTTGGCGATTGCCGGTGTCCAGTCGTTGCCTTGCCAGTCGATTAGATGCGCGGGCAATTTGCCATCGTCTTTTTCCATGCCTTCCCACCACACATCGCCGTCGTCGGTGAGCGCGACATTGGTAAAGATCACGTCATGGTCCAGGCTGGCCATACAGTTGGGGTTGGTGTGGTGATTGGTGCCGGGTGCGACGCCGAAATAGCCCGCCTCGGGGTTGATGGCGTACATACGGCCATTGTTATGGGGCTTGATCCAGGCAATGTCGTCGCCAATGGTGCTGACCTTCCAACCTTCAAAACCGGCTGGCGGCACCAACATGGAGAAATTGGTCTTGCCGCAGGCGCTGGGGAAGGCCGCAGCCACATGGTATTTTTTGCCTTGCGGATTGGTCACGCCCAAAATAAGCATGTGCTCAGCCAGCCAGCCGGTCCTGACGGCACTGGCATCGGCCCGGCCCATGGTCGAGGCAATGCGCAATGCAAAACATTTCTTACCGAGCAAAGCATTGCCGCCGTAGCCCGAGCCGTAAGACCAAATTTCGCGTGTTTGCGGATAGTGCACGATGTACTTGGTTTTGTTGCACGGCCATTTCACATCGGCCTGCCCTTGCGCCAGGGGCGCGCCTACGCTGTGCATGCAGGGCACGAAGTCGCCGTCAGCACCCAGCACCTCGTACACCGCGCGGCCCATGCGGGTCATGATGCGCTGGTTGACGGCCACATAGGCGCTATCGCTCAGTTCTATGCCGATGTGCGCGATGTGCGAACCCAGCGGCCCCATAGAAAAGGGCACCACATACAGGATGCGTCCGCGCATGCAACCTTCAAACAAGGGTTGCAAAGTGGCGCGCATCTCGGCCGGCGCCATCCAGTTGTTGGTGGGGCCGGCGTCCTCTTGGTTCTCGCTGCAAATATAGGTGCGGTCTTCTACGCGCGCCACATCGCTGGGGTCGGACAAGGCCAAGAAGCTGTTTGGGCGTTTGACCGGATTGAGTTTGGTAAAAGTCCCGGCATCGACCAGGCGCTGGCAGAGCATCTGGTATTCCTCTTGCGAGCCGTCGCACCAGTGGATGGCGGCCGGTTTGCACAAAGCCGCCATTTCGGCCACCCAGGCGATCAGGCGCTGGTTTTTCACATAGGCAGGGGCTTTGAGGTCCAGTTCAGGCGTGGAGCTTGCGTTCATGGGTGGTACTCCTGAAGTTAAAAACCGGGTTTGCTATAGCCCCCGTCACGCGACGGACCGGGGCTGTGGCAAACCGCCGTAGGCGCACCTGCGGGGAGTCGATTTTAGGAAGGGGTACTTAAGTTACAAGCCGGTTACGAACAATAGTTATGCTTAAAACGCATGAACCTACAGCCCTCGCCAAGGTCGCAAAGCTTGCTTTGTGCCCGTTTTGGCCGGTCTTAGGTCCGCAAAAAACCGAGCGCGCAGGGCGTGCTCAGGGCTGAGTCAGGGCTTTTTGGATGTCTTTCACCAGGCCGCTGCTGTCGGGCTTGGTCATGCTGGAGTAACTGTCGATGAGCTTGCCATCGCGCCCTACCAGGTATTTATAAAAATTCCACTTCGGGGTGCCGCCACCGGCCTTGGCTAGCTCGGCAAACAGCGGGTTGGCGCTTTTGCCGCTGACCACGGTTTTCTCGAACATCGGGAATTTCACCCCGTAAGTGTTGTAGCAAAAGTCGGCGATAGCCTTGCCCTTGCCCGGTTCTTGCTCGCCAAAGTCATTGGAGGGGAAGCCCAGCACCACCAGGCCTTTGCTGCCGTACTGGGCATAGAGCTTTTCCAGCCCTTCATATTGCGGCGTAAAGCCACAGTAGCTGGCGGTATTGACCACCAGCAGCACTTTGCCAGCGTACTGGCACAGGTTTTGGGGGGCGTCGTCCTGCAGGCGGTTAAAGCTTTTTTGCAAAATAGGCGGGCAGGTGGCAGGAGTCTCAGCGGCACTGGCCGCGCCACTGCCGGCGCAGCACAGGGCTATCAGCAGGGTGGCAAGGCGCCCCTGGAGCGGGGAGAACAGGGAAGTAAAAGTCATAAAACCACCAAAGCCTTAGGTGTACTGTGGGTCGTCGTAGCGATGCGTCAGAGCAAAGTAGGCTGCTTAGGCCATGCTGACGGCGATAAAGGCCAGCAAGAAGATGAGCACGGCGCCGCCGATGGGCAACACGATTGGCATCATGGGGACGATATCTTCGATGGGGTCATGTTCATGGTCTTCAGGGGGCTGGGAAGGAGCGCTGGACATACAGAGGCTTTCAAAAGTAGGGCCGCAGAGGCCGGATGCGAAAATGGATTTTAGTGGCAAGCGCTTGGCGCTGTCCGCACTGGCAGGCGAGATACACCCCGCGAAAACCTCCAAAATCAAAATATTCGATAGTTTGTGTCAACCGCCCAACGGTCTGGCGCGTGATAGGTGGGCGCCACTTTTCTTGTGGCGTTTGCGCCCTCAAGGGCTTCACTTCATGGCTGTTATGCAAAAAACCGCAATCCAAATGCCCGAAAAAGGCACTTACCAGTGGCAGTTGTTCAATTACTGGTCGGACGAATACCGCCAAACCCGGGCCGACCACTCGGCCTACATAGCCCTCAATTTCGCAGGAGCACTCGATGTCTGCCGCGCCAAAGTGCAAACGCTATTGCAACACCACCGCCAACACGCCTCTGACGCTGCCCAGGGTCCGCGTCACCACAAAGCCATTGCCCGCCTCCAAAACACCTTGAGCGGCGCCGCCTTGGCGTATGAAAGCAGCTTTCAGCGCCACTAAGGGCACGGGCAAGCCTGGCGCTCCGGGGCGAAAGCCTTGACTAGCGCCCTCTACGATCCCTAGGCAATACCGCTGACCACCCACCAAACCCCGCATCGCGGGGTTTTTTATGCCCGTGCCATCACGCGCAAGACCTCATCGGCATAGGCCTCCAGCTTTTTCACCCCCATGCCGCTGATGCCCTGCAAGTCACCGATGGAGCTTGGAGCCAGCTGGGCAATGGCCGCCAGCGTGGCGTCGTGGAAGATAACGTAGGCCGGCAAATTGTGTTCTCGCGCCACCTCAGCGCGCCAGGCCTTGAGCGCCGCATAGCGTGCCAAGGCCGCGGCATCCAGGTCCACCGGCGCTTTCAGGGCCGAGGCGCTACCCGATCCCTTTACCTTGGCCACCTTGGGCGTAGACAGCGACTGGCGCAGCCGCACCGCCTGCTCGCCTTTGAGTATTGGGCGTGCCTGGGGCGTCAGCACCAGGGTATTAAAGGCCTGCACATCGACCATCACCGCGCCCAGCGCCAGCAATTGGCGCAGCACGCCGCGCAATTGCAGTTCGCTCAAGGCCTGGCCGACGCCAAAGGTGCTGAGGCTTTCATGCCCGTGTTGCAGCACCTTCTCGCTGCGCTTGCCGCGCACAACATCCATCAGGTGCCCCGCGCCAAAGCTGATGCCGCTGTATTGTTGGATACGGTAAATCGTGGACAACAGCATTTGCGCCGCCTTGCTGCCGTCCCATACCGCTGGAGGCTGCAGGCAGTTGTCACAATTGCCGCAGGCACTGCTAGCCTGGCCAAAATAGGCGAGCAAGCGCACGCGCCTGCAGTCGGTAGCTTCGGCCAGACCCAGCAGCGCTTCGAGCTTGCCGCGCATCACCTGTTTGAAGTCTTCCTCGGCCGGGCCTTCGTCAATCATGCGCCGCTGGTTCACTACGTCTTGCAGGCCGTAGCACATCCAGGCGTTAGCGCTCAGGCCATCGCGTCCGGCGCGCCCGGTTTCCTGGTAATAGCCTTCGATGTTTTTAGGCATGTCCAGATGCGCCACAAAGCGCACATCGGGTTTGTCGATACCCATGCCAAAAGCTATCGTCGCTACCATGATCAAGCCCTCGTCGCGCAAAAAACGGTCCTGGTGTGTCTGGCGCACTTTGCTGTCCAGACCCGCGTGGTAGGGCAAGGCTTTGATGCCGGCCTGGCTCAGCATAGTGGCAATGTCTTCCACCTTTTTGCGCGACTGGCAATACACGATGCCAGCATCGCCAGCATGTTCGCGCTCGATAAAACGCAGCAATTGGGTACTGCCTTCGCGCTTTTCCACGATGGTGTAGCGGATATTGGGCCGGTCAAAACTGCTGATGAAAGCGCGCGCTTGCTCCAGTTGCAAACGCTCCAGCACATCGGCACGCGTCAAGTCATCGGCGGTAGCCGTCAAGGCCATGCGCGGCACGCCGGGATAGCGCTCATGCAAGACGGTTAATGCCCGGTATTCGGGCCGGAAGTCGTGGCCCCATTGGCTCACGCAGTGCGCCTCATCAATCGCAAACAGGCTTAGTTGTCCGCGTTCAAACAGCGAATCGAGTTGCGCCAAAAAACGCGCTGTAGTCACCCGCTCAGGCGCGGCGTACAGCAAGGTGACTTCACCGCGCAGCAGGCGTTGCTCCACCTGGTAAGCCTCTTCGCCCGACAGCGTGGAATTGAGAAAGGCAGCGCTCACGCCCGCCTCGTGCAAGGCACCCACCTGGTCGTGCATCAGCGCGATGAGCGGCGATATCACCACCGTGATGCCATGTCCCGCACGTTGGCGCGCAATCGCGGGAATCTGGTAACACAGCGACTTGCCGCCGCCGGTGGGCATCAGCACCAGTGCGTCGCCGCCCCCGCCCACGTGCTCAATAATGGCTTGCTGCGGCCCGCGAAAAGAGTCGTAACCAAATACTTCCTGCAGGATGCTCAAGTAAGACAAAGGTGACGCCGCTGGTGAATGGAAAAATGAAAGAACCTGGCTTATCGCTTGCAGTAGCAAAGCACACAGCCAAGGATTGTCCCCGCAAAGCCAAATACATCGCGCAACAGCAACCTGGGTCTTGCCAAGACTTGCAACGTAGACATCACACGGGCTTCTTCTGTGCCGCTGTCGCCGCTGCGCGTGCGGCAAACTCTTCGCGTAAGGCGCGTAGCTTTTCGCGCGGGTCTTCTTTGATGGTGGCTTGGTCCAAAGCCATCTCGGCAATAAAGCGGCTGGGCTGGGCGGCAATCGAGTCGCGCCCTTTTTTCCGCCGCCGCGTCCAGCTTACCGACAGCGTGCGTTGCGCGCGGGTAATGCCCACGTACATCAAGCGCCGCTCCTCTTGCAAGCGGGTGGCCAGGTCCGCGTGCGCCAGCGCGGTAGCGGCTTCGTCCGGTGCTTCATCGCCGGTTTTATCCGCACTGGCTTTGCCCGCCTCTTCCATCTTGAAAGGCAGCAGGCCTTCGGTCACGCCCACCAGCATCACGTGCGGCCACTCCAAACCTTTGGCGGCATGCAGCGTGGACAAGGTGACTACGTTTTGGTCCTTTTCGCGCTCGGTCAAGGTGGACAAGAGTGCGATGTTTTGCGCCACGTCGAGCAGGTTTTTGCTGGCGCGTTGCGTGATCAGGATGTCATCGTCCATTTGCCCGCCGCAGCGCTGCGCCATCCATTCGCAAAACTCCATCACATTAGTCCATTTGACGGCAGCGATTTGCGGGCTGTCCTCGGTGTCGTACAAATGTTTTTCGTAGGCCATGTCTGCCAACCAGGTCTTTAGAAACAGCAAGGCATTTTCGGCCCCCTCAGTGTGTTTTGCGCGAAACTGCAAATCATTCACGCTGCGGCCAAATTCGTGCAAGCTGGCCACCGCGCGGCTGGGCAAGACCGAACCCAGCGAAGATGAAAAAAGCGCCTCAAACAAACTCAGTTTGTAACGGCTGGCAAAGGTACCCAAACTGCCCAAAGTCTGGTGGCCTATGCCACGCTTGGGCGTGGTGACTGCGCGCAAAAACGCCGGGTCATCGTCGTTATTGGCCCACAGGCGTAGCCAGGCACACAGGTCGCGGATCTCGGCGCGATCAAAAAAGCTTTGCCCGCCCGACACCTTGTAGGCAATACCCGCTTTGCGCAGGGCTTTTTCAAAGGGCCTGGCCTGGTGGTTGGCGCGGTAGAGCACGGCAAAGTCGCGCAGCTCTTTGAACTGCATGCCCGCCTGCGCCAGTGTGCCCTCAGCGCGCAAACTCTGGATGCGCGCCACCATGCGCTCGGCTTCGTGGTCTTCGCTATCGGCGTCCACCACACGCACCGGCTCGCCTTCGCCCAAATCGCTCCATAGATTTTTTGGGAACAGCTTTGGGTTGGCCGCAATCACATTATTGGCCGCGCGCAATATGGCGGCGGTGGAGCGGTAGTTTTGCTCCAGCGTGATGACTTTGAGCGCCGCAAAATCCTGTGGCAACAAGCGCAGATTGTCCAGCGTGGCACCACGCCAGCCGTAAATACTTTGGTCGTCATCGCCCACTGCGGTAAAGCGCGCGGCGTCCCGCCCGGGCGCTAAGCTGCCATCGGGCTCACAACCGACCAACAACTTGAGCATGGCGTACTGCGTGGCATTGGTGTCCTGGTATTCATCGACCAGCACATGGCCGGCAAAAGCCTGCCATTGCGCGCGCACCTCGGGGAATTCCCGCAGGAGTTTGAGCGGCAGGCTGATCAGGTCGTCAAAGTCCACGCTTTGGTAGGCGCTCAAACGCTCTTCATAGCGCCCCATGATGACGGCGGCCTGGCGTTGGTCTTCATCGGCCGCCAGCGCCAAGGCCTGTTCGGCATTGAGCCCCGCGCTTTTCCAGGCGCTAATCGTCCATTGCCAGTTGCGCGCGGTGGCCGAGTCGGTGCTGCCACCGGCGTCTTTCAAGATGCTGGTCACATCCGAGGTATCCAAAATGCTGAACTGGGGTTTGAGTCCTAACACCGCGCCATGGCTGCGCAACATGCGCACGCCTAACGCATGAAAGGTGCAAATCAACACCTCTTGTGCGGCTTTGCCAATCAGTGTTTTGGCGCGCTCACGCATTTCGGCGGCGGCTTTGTTGGTAAATGTGATGGCGGCAATTTTGCTGGCGGGCATGCCCACTTGGATCAGGCGCGCGATTTTGTGGGTGATGACGCGGGTTTTGCCCGAACCGGCGCCGGCCAGCACCAGGCAAGGGCCGTGCAAATAGTTCACCGCCTCCTGCTGGGCGGTATTCATGGCGTTGTGGGGGGAGGACATGCGCGAGGCGTCGGCTCAGGCCGGTAAGGGGCAAACTCAAAAGGCCGCGCATCTTAACGGCAGGCTGGCCTCGCATTTGGCTTGACAATCAGCGCATGTTGGAAATCTTTGAGGTCACCTTTCCGTTTTTTGCTTTGGTTTTATGCGGTTACACCGCCGCCCGGCGCCAGATGCTTCCTCTTGTGGCCATTGCCGGCCTCAACACTTTTGTCTTGTTTTTTGCCCTACCCTGCATGCTGTACCGCTTCGGGGCGAATACGCCGATTGCGCAGTTGCTCGACCCTGCGGCCAGCATCACCTACTTGGTGTGCGGTTTGGGCGTGGTGGCCCTGGTCATCGCCATCACCTTGCGCGGGCCTATCGGATGGAACGACGCGGCTTTTGGCGCTCTGGTGGGCGCGTTTCCGAACACCGGGTTTTTAGGCGTGCCGCTGCTGATCGCAATTTTGGGTAAGCAAGCTGCGGGTACGGCCATCGTCACGATTTTGGTGGACTTGGTGGTCACCACCTCTTTGTGCATCGCCCTATCGCGCCTGGGCGCGCTGGGCACTTCGGCGGGCGCGGAGGTAGAGCGCGTCAGCCCAACGCAGGCCGCGCGCAATGCCTTGCGCGGCGTAGCCACCAACCCCATGCTTTGGGCCATCCTGACCGGTGCTTTGGCCTCTGCTTCTGGCCTGGTTTTACCCGGCCCGGTGGACGCGACCTTGGGCTTGCTGGCCGACTGCGCTTCGCCCGTGGCTTTGTTCACCATCGGCGCGGTGCTGGCGCGGTCCCAAATCATGGCCAAAGAAGGACAGGCCCCGACGGTGCCCTGGTCCGATGTACTGCCGGTGGTAGCTATCAAATTGCTAATCCATCCGCTGCTGGTGCTGGCGGCGGGCTTGCTCGCGCAGGCCATGGACGCGCCCCTGGCAGACTCGGCGCTCACCGTCATGGTGCTGGTGGCGGCCTTGCCCAGCGCCAGCAATGTCTCTATGCTGGCCGAGCGCTTTGGGGCCAATAACGGACGCGTTGCCCGTATTATTTTGGTTTCCACGGCGCTGGCGTTTTTTACTTTCGCCGCTGCCGTGGTGCTTATGACGGGCTAGGCGGCGCTGCGCTATCGGCTATCAGATGGCAATTAGATGGACAGCGGGTCCACATCGATGGCCCAACGAATCAGGCCTTTGCAGGCCGGGTCGCCGCGGCTGGTGTGCAGCACCTCCTGCCAGGCTGCCAAAAAGCGTTGCAAAGCATGGCGCGAAGCGCTTTCCACCAGCATTTGTGCGCGTTCCACATTGGCCACGCGTTGCATGGACATGGGTACGGCCGGGTACAGCATCACCTGCTCGAGCACCTGCGCCCAGCCCGGCCAGTGCGCCATGTCCGAGCCTGCGCGCTTGCGTGCCGCGTTTAAAAACGCCTGGGCCGCCTCCTGGCTGCGCGCATCGGCGCGCACCAGGGCCTGGTAGCTAAAAGGCGGCATGCCCGCTTGCTCACGTTCTTGCAACTGGCTGCGGGCAAAGCTGGGGTAGTCGTAATTTTTTAGCGCCGCATAGACCGGGTGGGCTGGCTGGAAGGTTTGTACCCATACCTCGCTGTGCGCGCCCATGGCCGCATCGCGCCCGGCCCGGCCCGCTGCTTGCAGCAGCAGCGAGAACAGGCGCTCGGGGGCCCGAAAGTCGCTGGAAAACAAGGCGCTGTCCGGGTTGATGGCCGCTACCAGCGTGATGCGCCTAAAGTCATGGCCTTTGGCAATCATCTGGGTGCCCACCAGCACATCGACCTCGCCTGCATGCACCGCCGCCAACTGGCTTTGCAAGGCGCCTTTGAGGCGCGTGGTGTCGGCGTCAATGCGGCCTATGCGCACTGGTTCGCCCTCGGGCTGCTCCGGGCTTTGGGTGCCGGGGCGGCGCACATCGGCTAAGAGTGCTGTGAGTAACTCTTCGATTTGCTCGGTGCCCCGCCCCAGGGTCAGAACATCCGGGTTGCCGCAGCCCGGGCAGGTGCGCGGCACGCGCTCACTGTGACCGCAATGGTGGCAACGCAGCGTGCGGTCGCTTTTGTGGAACACCCGAAATGCGCTGCAATGCCCGCAGGCGCTTTTCCAGCCGCAGTCGCTGCAATGGAGCACCGGCGCATAGCCGCGCCGGTTGAGAAATACCAGGCATTGCTCGCCACGCGCGATGCGCTCCTTAATCGCCTCCAGCAAGGGCAGCGACACCACCGCATTGCGCGCCTGGTGTGTCATGTCCACCCGGCGCACCAGCGGCAGGCTGCGCCCGACTGCGCCAATGCGGCTGGGCATGTGCAGGCGCAGGTAGCGTCCACCTTGTGCCACTGGGCGGCTGTGAAACCAAGACTCCAGCGAGGGCGTGGCCGAGCCTAAAACCACTTTTACGCCTTCCAAACGGCCCCGGTACACCGCCAGATCCCGCGCCGAATAGCGCGCGCCTTCGCCGCTTTTGTAGCTCGGGTCATGCTCTTCGTCCACCACAATCAGGCGCAAACCGGGCATGGAGGCAAACACCGCCATGCGTGTGCCCAGCACGATGCGCGCGCCGCCCTGGTGGGCCGCTAGCCAGGCAGACAGGCGCTGCGCCGGTGTCATGCCGCTGTGCAGGCTGACCACGGCCTGCGGCCCCCACTGGGGCGCAAAGCGCTCCATAAAGCGCGCTTCAAGCTGCGGCGTCAGATTGATTTCGGGCACCATTACCAAGGCTTGCGCCTGGGGCTCGCGCGCCAGAAGTTGTTCCACGGCCTGCAAATACACCTCGGTCTTGCCGCTGCCGGTGGCGCCAAAAAGCAAAAACGGGCCGCTGTGCGCCACCATTTGCGCCAGTGCTTCGGTTTGCTCGGCGCTGAGGGCTTTGCTTTGCACCTCAGCCCGAGCTGGGCCGGCGTTTTCCGGCGGCGGCGTTTTTGTGTGCGAAGTTTTGCCAGCGGCGGGCTGCAAACCCAGGGCTTTGTGCAGTCGCAGCGCTTTGCGCTGCAGCTGCAGGCTGGACAGCTCGCGCAGCTGCGGCGGTAAAGCGGCCAGCGCGACCTCCCCGGCCGAGCGCTGGTAGTAGCGTGCGGCAAAGCGCACCAATTGCTGCCAGGCGCCGGCCAGGGGCCCTACCGTGTCCAGCACTTCGCTGACATCGCGCACCTTGCTTGGGTCGATTTCGCCGCTGGCCTCATCGTCGGCAGGATCCCAGACCACACCCAGGGTTTCGCGCGCGCCCAGCGGCACCCGCACCAATGTGCCGGCGGGCAGCACCTCCCGGTGCCGGTAGGTCAGCACCGGACCCAGAGACGCATGGGCCGGGGTGTGGACCAGTACCGCCAGCCAGGCGCTCATACGGGTTGCGGCGCAGCGCGCAAAACATAGGAAAAATCAAACATAGGACGTGTTGCACATAAAAAACAGCAGAAAAGCGGGCTAAGCCCTTGATCTGATTAGGGTCAGGGCTTTATACCCAGTTCGTGTGGATAACTTTGTGGATAGCACCCGTGTAACCCCCTTCCACCCTCTAAAAACCAGCATATTTTTACCCTGCCTAAAAATTGAGCAAAAAAACTAATCGTTAAAAATCAATCACTTAGTATCATTATCGCTTTGGCGACGGGATCGCAAGAGGGCCAGGTTGCCATGCGCACTGCGGGGCAGCCATGTGCATAACTTTGGCCTGCGCGCTCACTAGCGGGCTCCCAGTGCGGTCCCATTGCGGCCCTTGTGCAGCCAATTGGAGGCCCCGATGATTGTGCCCGCTGCAGGGGAGCAAAAAAGTAGCAGTTTTCACCTCGTGAAGTGAAAAACAGGCTTAGCGCCCGCATCTGAAGCAGACTGGCGAAACGAGCCTTAAGTCATTGATTTGAAACAAATTGGCCCGCTATTCGCGAAAACTGTGGATAACTTTGTTGATATCCTGCCTCGGGTGACCAAAATCCTCGGGAAATCAAGGCTTTCGACACGGCGCCTTGAAAAAAAGCATTTTTGCATTCTTATAAAAATCAAGTACTTAGCCAGCGCCTTGGGCCGTGGCACAGTTTTCGACGGCCTGAGGCCGGCAGCCAATGAAAGCAATAATATTTGTGAACAAGTCCAAAAAATACATGAAAACGCCGCAAATCGTGCTAAGCAAATTTGGATGGTATTTAGACCAGGCCTCACTTGGATTTGGCGCGCGGATGGGCCGCGTCATAGACCTTGGCCAAATGTTGGAAATCCAGCCGCGTGTAGACCTGGGTGGTGCTGATATTGGCGTGGCCGAGCAACTCCTGCACACCGCGCAGGTCGCTGCTGGACTGCAGCACATGGCTGGCGAACGAGTGGCGCAGCATGTGCGGGTGCACCGGTACGCTGGTGTGCGCCAACTGGCTGCGCCGCTGCAGGCGTTGCCATACCGACTGCGGACTCAAGCGGGTGCCATTGCGCCCGGTAAACAGCGCTGCTTGCGCCGCGCTGGCCGATGTGGCTTCGGGCGGGCCTTGGGCGATGCGCGTCTTGGCCGGGCCCAGCGGGGTGGCGCGTAGGGCCAGCCAGCGCTCCAGCGCGCGCAGGGCTGCGCTGCCCACCGGCACAGAGCGCCGTTTGGCGCCTTTACCTAGCACATGGGCTTGGGCTTCCTTGAGGTCGATCCAGCCTTTGGCCTGCGGGCCGGGCTGCACATCCAGCCCCACCAGCTCGCCCACACGCAGGCCGCTGCCATAGAGCAGCTCCACCATGGCCGCATCGCGCGCCTCAAACCAGGCGCTGTCTTCGCTGCAGAAATCGGCAAACCGCACCGCATCGTCCACGCCCATGGCTTTGGGCAGGGGCTTGGGCGCTTTGGGGGCGCGCACGTCCTGCACCGGGTTGCTAGAGACCAAGCCTTGGCGGCCCAACCAAACATAAAAGCCGCGCCAGCCGCTCAAAATCAAGGCAATGCCGCGCCCGCTGCGCCCGCCGCTGTGCATCATGGCGATCCAGCGGCGGATCTGATGGTGGCTGACTT
>CANNEW010000028.1 GCA_947503685.1 Comamonadaceae bacterium
CGCCGATTTATGGGAGCGCATACGCCGTGGCTACGCCATGCCCAACCTCACCAGCCATCTGGTGCGTGACCGCGAGCAGTGGTACAGCACGCGCCCCGATTACATTTTTCGCATGACGGAGCGTTCGCGCAAATACCTCTTTCATATCGTGGAAGAGCTGGAAAGGCGCAATATGCCCACCGAGCTGGCCTTGCTGCCGTTCGTAGAAAGCGCATTTAACCCGCAGGCGGTCTCCAGCGCCAAAGCGGCAGGTATGTGGCAATTTATGCCAGCGACGGGCAAAAGCTTCGAGCTCAAGCAAAACGTGTTTCGGGATGATAGGCGTGATGTTCTGGCCTCGACCCGCGCCGCGCTGGACTATCTGCAAAAGCTGCACGGCATGTTTGGCGACTGGCATCTGGCGCTGGCAGCCTATAACTGGGGCGAAGGCAGTGTCGGACGCGCTATCGCCAAAAACCAACGCCTAGGCCTGCCCACGGGCTATACCGACCTGGGCATGCCGCAGGAAACCCAGTACTACGTGCCCAAATTACAAGCGATTAAGAACATTGTGGACCAGCCGGAAATTTTCGGTGCGCAATTGCCCGATATTGGCAACCATCCCTATTTCAAAACTGTGAGCATCGCCAACGACATCGACGTGGCGATGGCGGTCAAGCTCTCTGGCGTGCCTTTGGACGATTTCAAGTCACTCAACCCCTCGGTGAACAAGCCCATCATCATGGCAGCTGGTACACCACACATCCTGCTGCCCTGGGACAACGCCGATGTGTTCGAAAAAAATCTACAAGAGTTCAAAGGCCCGCGTTTAGCCAGCTGGACGGTTTGGGTGGCCCCATCCACGGTGCGCATTGCTGAAGCAGCCAAGCAAGTGGGTATGACCGAATCGCAATTGCGGGAGCTCAACAATATACCCCCGCGTATGCTCATCAAAGCCGGCTCTACGCTGCTGGTACCCCGCGCTGCCAATTCGCAAAAAGATATCAGCGAGTCTGTCGCGGACCGAGGTCAAGTCACGTTCACCCCGGAAATGATCAGCGTGCGCAAATCCATTCGCGCAGGCAAGGCAGACACCGTGGCGTCCTTGGCCAAACGCCTCAAAGTCAGCCCTGCCAACCTGGCCCAATGGAACAAAGTGCCGGTCAATGCCAAGTTCAAGCCGGGCCAGGCCTTGGTGATATTTGTGAATGTCCCTGCCGGCTCAGCAAGCAAACTCAAAAGCAAGCCTAAGACGTTACCCAAGGCGGTAGCCAAACCAGCGCCCAAGCCAAGCGCCAAAAAACCGCCAGAAAAGCAGCAAAAAAAATAGGCGCGCCCTGCGCCTAAGTCGTTTCAGGCGCCAGGCGCTGCGGAAAAAAGAATCGCTACATTGGTGGCTAGAGCCAGCGCCCATGCCAAACTGCGCGCATTGGCAAGGTCTGCAATATACAAAGCGACATACACCACACGCAGGGCCACATAGACCAGGGCCAGCATATCCATGCGTGCAGCGTCAGCGCCTGCATGCTGAGCCAGCGCTATAGCTCCAATAAAGAAAGGAAGCGCTTCAAAACAATTGGACTGCGCCGCATGCGCGCGGGCCCGCCAACCGGTTTGCCCTGCCAGCCACTGGCGTGGCATCGCATTGTCATAGCCCCCTTCGTGCACCGGTTTGCCAAAGCCACTGGACTTGGCCATGCCGGCGCAAATAATGGGCATGAAAGCCGCGAGCAAAACACACCAATGCAAGATGGAAAAAACAGAATCAGTCACACAACGCTCCCCAAAAAATGATTAAAAAAATTAGCCACTCAGCGCCGGTCCACCAAGGCGTGCGCAATCGTTCCCAAGTCCACGTATTCCAGTTCACTACCTACCGGCACACCACGCGCCAGCCGCGTTGGATTGAGGCCTTTGGCGCGTAAACCTTCGGCGATGACATGGGCCGTTGCCTCGCCCTCGGCGGTAAAGTTGGTCGCCAAAATCACCTCGCGCACAATGCCGTCACAGGCGCGGGCAAACAATTTATCCAAGCCCAATTCATGCGGCCCGATGCCGTCGAGCGGGCTCAGCTTGCCCATCAAGACAAAGTAAAGCCCGTGGTAAGCGCCGGTGCGCTCCATAGCAGCCTGGTCAGCCGGTGTCTCCAACACACACAGCTGCGTGTGGTCGCGCCGGGTATCCAGGCAGGTGGCACACACCTGATCTTGGGTAAAGGTATGGCAGCGTTCACAATGGCGTACGTTTTCGCTGGCCTCTTGCAATGCGCTCGCCAAGGCCTGCGCACCGGGCCGGTCGCGTTGCAGCAAATGAAAGGCCATGCGTTGCGCCGATTTGATGCCCACGCCGGGCAGACGCCGCAAGGCCTGAATCAATGCGTCCAGCGCATGCGCGTCAGACATGGCGCGACGCCCCTGCTTGCAAAGTCATCACGCGCTAAAACGGAAGCTTCATACCGGGGGGCAGGCCGGCAGTGATCTTGGCCATTTTTTGCTCCGAGGTTGCTTCGGCCACGCGCAAGGCTGCGTTGAAAGCCGCAGCCACCAGGTCTTCAAGCATGTCTTTGTCGTCGGCCAGCAGACTCGGGTCGATCGTGATGCGCTTGACCTCGTGCTTGCAAGTCATCGTCACTTTGACCAGGCCGGAACCGGATTCGCCTGTGACTTCAATTTGGCCCAACTCTTCCTGGGCTTTTTTCACGTTGTCTTGCATCGCCTGCGCCTGCTTCATCAGGCCGGCAAGTTGTCCTTTATTGAACATCAAAATTCCTTATAGGTGTGCTGTAAATACGAGAAGTGTCCATGCTATCGGTCCATGCGAAGCCACTATAAAGGTCGGATGCTACCGGGAACAATTTTCGCCCCAAAGTCGCGCATCCAGCTTTGGACTAAGGGGTTGCTGTGGATGATGTGCTCTGCGGCCTGCTGGCGCTCTGCGCTGGCGCTCGCATTGCGGCGCGCCGGACTGTCGCTGACGCGTCCCACCTCCACCAGCAAGTTGACCGCAAAGCCTACGTCCCGCAGCGCCTGGCTGAGGCGATCGCGGCTGCCCGCCTGGTTGAGCGACTCGCTTTCCACCCGCAAAATCCACTGGTCTTCGTCGCGCCCAATCAGCTGCGACTGCAAAGCCAGCTCGCGCGCCAAGGCATTAACCGCCTGCGCCTGCACCAAAGCCTGCACGGTTTGCTGCCAAAAAGCCCCATGCTCAGTCTCCACAAAGCCAGCGACTGCGCCAGCAACATGCTGGTCCAGGCGGCTTTCTTGCTGCACCCGCATCGGAACGCCCACGACGCGATGGGTGGGCGTGCTCTTGTCGCTGGGCTCAGCATCCAGGCCATGGCGGACAGCCGGGTCATGGACTGAAAGCAATTGGCCCGGTGGCACCAGATCGTTGGTGGAGATTTGCGCGCTTGCTGGGCGATCGGGGGGCACCATTTGCACAAAAGTCGCAGAAGCCAGTGGCGCAGACGGTTTCGGCGCTTGCCCGGGCCTAGGGCCAGGGCTGACGAGAGCCTCAGGCGCCGATTTCAGGCTTTTTTTTTCCGCTGTCGCAGTGCCAGAGGCGCTCTGCGTATGCCAGGCCCCGTCGCCGGGCTTAAAAGCCAACAAGCGCAAGAGCACCATGGTCAGGGCCGCATATTCGTCCGGCGCCAACCCTAAGTCACCCCGCCCGTGCAGGCAAATGCTGTAGAGCAACTGGGTTTCATCGACGGGCAAGAGCGCAGCCAATCGGGTAATTTCGGCCTCCTGCGGGTCACCGCTGTCGGCTACGGCAGCCTCGCCCATGGACTGATAAACCGCCATACGGTGCAAGACGCTGGCCATTTCCTCCAGCGCAGAGGCCGCATTGAGGCCCTGCACCCGCAGGCTTTCCACGGTTTCCACCACCTTGCGGCCTTCGCTTTGGGCCAGCGCTTCAATCAAGGCAAAAACATAAGACCGATCCACGCTGCCAAGCATTTGCCGCACGGTGGCCTCGGACACCTGGCCGCCGCCAAATGCGATGGCTTGGTCGCTCAGGCTCAGCGCGTCGCGCATGGAGCCGCGCGCCGCTCGCGCCAGTAAATGCAAAGAAGGCTTATCAAAGACCACGCTTTCAGCGGCCAACACATGCTCCAAATGGTCAAAAATGGTTTGCGGCGCCATCGGTCGCAAGTTAAATTGCAGGCAGCGCGAGAGCACCGTGACAGGCACTTTTTGCGGATCCGTGGTTGCCAGCACAAATTTCAGGTAATCCGGCGGCTCTTCCAGCGTCTTGAGCATGGCGTTGAACGCATGCCCGGTGAGCATATGCACCTCGTCGATCATGAAAACCTTGAAGCGCCCCTGTACGGGTTTATAGACTGCTTGTTCCAGCAGCGCCTGAACTTCGTCAACGCCCCGGTTGGACGCGGCATCTAATTCGGTGTAATCCACAAAGCGGCCAGCATCAATATCGGTGCAGGCTTGGCAAACGCCGCATGGAGTGGCGGTGATGCCGCCCTGGCCGTCCGTCCCCTGGCAGTTGAGGGATTTGGCCAAGATGCGCGAAACCGTAGTCTTGCCCACGCCTCGCGTGCCGGTAAACAGGTAGGCATGGTGCAGGCGCTGGGTGGAAAGTGCATTTGCCAAGGCTTGGACTACGTGACCCTGACCCACCATTTGCGCAAAATTGCGCGGTCGGTATTTGCGGGCAAGAACCAGATAGGACATGGCGGGATTCTACGGTGGCCGTGCCTGCGGCCTAGGGCAGGCGCAAGCAATCCGGTATATTGCCACGTATGCAATACGGAGCCACGCCATGAACATGCCCGCACCCCCTTCGCTCCTCATGAGCGGCGACGAATACCGCGAATCACTACGCCGCTACCGGCCCCGGGTTTTTCTAGATGGCCGATTGGTCGAATCCGTGGTGGATGAACCCGGTTTTGCACCGGGCATGAATGCCATCGCCCTGACCTATGACTATGCGCTTAAAGCCCAATACGCCAAGCTCATGACCGCCGTGCAGCAAAGCAGCGGCAAAACCGTGAACCGGCTCACCCATATAAATACCAGCGCCGGTGACCTGCTCAATAAGCTCGAAGCCGTGCGCCTGGTTTGCCAGGAAACCGGTTGCGCCCAGCGCTACCTGACGCATGATGCGCTCAACGCCATTGGCCAGGTCAGCGCCCGCATCGACGACGCCAAAGGCAGCACCGAACACACCGCGCGTTTTTTGAACTATATGCACCGCGTGCAGGACCAGGACTTTACGCTGGGCGTAGCCATGACCGATGCCAAAGGCGATCGTGGCCTGCGCCCGCACCAGCAAGGCAACCGCGACAGCTATGTCCATATCGTCGACTACCACGCCAAGCACAACGGGCAGCATGGCATTGTGATTTCAGGCACCAAGGCCATCGTCACCGGTGCGCCTTATATGCATGAGCTGCTGGTCATGCCTTGCCGCAATATGGGCCAGGCAGATGCCGACTTTGCAGTCTGCTGCGCGGTGCCAATTGACGCGCCGGGCCTGACCATCATCGCCCGCCCCGCAGGCCGCCCCGGCGAGCCCGAACACGGCGCGCCACTGTTCAGCAGCAAATACGGCCAGAGCACGGCGGTGTGCATGTTCGACAAAGTGTTTGTGCCTATGGACCAGGTGTTTTACGCCGGTGATTGGGAACACTCGGGCTACCTGACCTACAACTACGCTACCCACCACCGCCACACCTGCATAGGCGCGCGCGCCGGCTTTGGCGATTTGCTCATTGGCGCGGGCGCACTCATGTGTGAGGCTAACGGCTTTGACCCCAGCCAGGAAAGCCATTTGCGCGAACAAATGGTAGAGCTCATCACCATCACCGAAAGCTTTTACGCCTGCGGCGTGGCAGCCAGCGTCTATGGAAAAGAAGACCCGTACAGCCACAGCTTTGTACCCGATGCGGTGTTTTCTAATATTGGCAAGCTGCTGCTGGCGACCAAAATTTACGACATGCACCGCATCGCACACTATGTCAGTGGCGGCCTGATAGTCACCCTACCCGGCCCGGACGAGGACCACAACCCCGAAACTGGTGCCAAGCTCAGCGAAGTGTTGCGCGCCAACCCGGACGTGCCCTACGAGCAGCGCATACAAACCGCGCGCTTTATCGAGGACCTGACCGCCGGTTACCAAGGCGGCTGGTATTCGGTCATCAGCCTGCACGGCGGCGGCTCGCCTGCCGCCATGAAGCAGGAGATTTACCGCAACTACCCCATTGGCTCCAAAGTGGAGCTGGTCGAACGCCTGCTCGAACGCGGAATTGCCGCCGACGGCTCTGCTGCTGCTGCCCCGCACGACCCACAACGCGCCATCACCCAAAACCGCCAGCCGGGTAAATGTTGCGACACCGGCTGCACCGTGCCGGGCACGCCCATGATGGTCGATTTACCCACGGTCGAGGCGACGCTGCCGTCCAAACGGGTGAGCCTCAAGCCCTGACGCTAGGCCCCTAGGGCAAGCTGCTTTAGCCGGCAGTTAACCCGAGTTCATTGCCGATGGGCCGTTCTATGTCCAGAGTATGGGACCGCGTAACTGGCTGATTTTCAGCCATGGTTAAGCGCTAGGCGCCCTTCCCAGCCTTGTGTGCGGACTTTTTCTTAGCCTTGGGTTTAACCTTCTTTGTGGACTTCGCCACCCGTTTGCCACTCACATCGCGAGACCACACAGACCGGGCATCGGGCGCGGGCGGCTCCATGAATGCGTCGCCGAAATCGCCCGGACCCGGCTCTGGCAGGGGACGCCCGCTGTCACGCCACTCCACCGCCGCAGGAAAACCATAGGTCTGGGCGTATCGCTTAAACCACAAGCCCTCCGGAGAATGGCGGGTAATGCCGTCAAACACATTGGCAAACATTTGCGTCTGCTCCAGGCCCATGGCGTCGATAGCCTGGTTGATCACCAGCTTGTTCATCATCAACTGGTTTTTCGGCACTCCGGCCATGCGCTCGGCCAACTGCTGCACAATGGCATCGAGCTTGGCAAGCGGCGCCACTTCGGTCGCCAAGCCCCATTCAAAAGCCTGCTTGCCGTCGATCAAATCGCCGGTCAGCATCATGCGCTTGGCCCGCATTGCGCCCAGACGATAGACCCACATCGCCGGGCTGGGACAGCCCCAGACCCGCACCGGCATATAACCAATGCGTGCCTTGTCCTCCATCACAATAAAGTCGCAGCAGCTGGCAATGTCGCTACCGCCTGCCGCCGCATACCCATGTACGCGTGCAATGGTGGGTTTGTAAGAGCGCCACAAACTCATAAAGTCTTCGGTATTGCGCTTCATGAATTTGTAGTCAATCATCGGGTCCCAGGGCATGGGCTGGGTGATGACGTTGGTGGGGTCGCCCTCGGCATAGTGCTTGAGGTCGTAGCCGGCGCAAAACGCATCGCCCGCGCCGCGCAGCACAATCACATGCACCCGGTCATCGGCATTGGCCAACTCCACCGCCTGACGGATTTCTCCGGGCATTTCATCATTGATCGCGTTCAGGCGCTCGGGCCGGTTCAGGGTAATCGTGGCAATACGTCCCTGTACCGCTATATGCAAAGTGGAAAACACCCGGTCGGCAGCAAGGCTGGCCATGCGCTTGCCCAAGGCAGCGGCGGGCTGCGTAGCTTTTTGCTTAGAACCGGCGGTTGATTTTTTGGCGCTTGTCTTGGTGGCGGGCGCGGCCGGTTTGTTAGTGGATTTGTTTGCCATGTTCGGATTCCCTTGTACCTCAAATAGAGAAAAAATCGCCATGACGGCCCAGGCCGCCCTTGATCTGTGCCATTGGGCATGTGATAAACGCCACCGATGCTAGTGCATAAAAGTCGGTGCCATCAGCCCAAATACCGCGATGCGGGCTACCTCTAAGGCTTGGGATTATTGGCCTGGATGCAGCGGGCGATATCGCAGGCCGTCGGCAGTGTGGCACGGTACTCAAACCCGGACCTAGGCAAGCTGCCGTCTCGGGTAAAACAGCGCTCACCCTTGCCGTTGTCGTAGTAGGAGGTGACATCGACACAGCGTCGCGAATGGGCCATGAGACCGAAGTGGTGCCCCATTTCATGGGCGATCACCATTTGCAAAGTCTCGCGCGCGTTGTGCGCCGGGTTGCGGGTATTGAGCAAGCGGAACATCGCCGGGCTCATAGCCAGCAAACCACGACCCAGGTCCGCCTGCGCAAAATTGCCACCACTGTTTTTTTCACTCCATTGGACTATGACAGCACCTTCGGACACGACGCTCTCGGGTTTGAAACGCTGCACCGCATTGGGCACGCCACACGCTGACCAGGCCAACGCAGACCGTTGTACAGCGGCTAGGACCTGCTCTTCGGAAAACCATTCTGGGGCACCACTATGGTCATACACAAACACCAACGGTACCTTGTTGGCGGGCCGGTCCCGGCCATCCCCCCAAGTGACGATTTCGCCCGGCAGGCACTGCGCCATTTCCCGCTCACGCACGGTTTGCGCCGCAAGCGTCAGGCTAGCCAATGCCAAGGCGGCAAACCAAACGACAAGCACGCCGCGCCGCATTTACGCACCTGCTCGCATTGGGACGGCAAAGCCCCGCTGCACCGCCGGGCGCGCCATCAGCGCCTGGTACCAGCGCTGTACCTGCGGAAAGTCGGCCAAATCTACCTGATGGCGCGGATGGCGCCAAACCCATCCCAGAATGGCAAAGTCAGCGATGGACAACTCGCCCGCGAAAAAGCTACGCCCCTGCAAACGCCGCTCCATGACGCCATACAAACGGCGCGTCTCGGCCATGAAGCGCTCCAAGCCGTAGCGTCGGTCGGCCTCCGAGCCCAAGGCAACAAAGTGGTGAACCTGACCAGGTATAGGGCCAAAGCCGCCCATCTGGAACATCAGCCACTCCAAGACCTCCACGCGGGCGCGGCCAGCACGCGGCAAAAAAAGCCCAGTCTTTTCGGCAAGGTAAAGCAAGATAGCGCCAGACTCAAAAACACTGATGGGCTGCCCGTCCGACCCATGCGGGTCCACGATAGCGGGGATTTTGTTGTTAGGGCTGATACCGATAAATGCTGGAGCAAACTGCTGACCGGCGCCAATATCGACCACCTGCACCGTATAGGGCAAACCCATTTCTTCCAGCGCAACGCTAATTTTTCGCCCATTCGGCGTGTCAAACGCAAATAGTTCAATGGTCAAGGAAAGCCCTCTTATTCACGGCGTGGCCGCCTCTGGCTGCATGCGCAGGCATCAATCGTCCTCACTGGCCGCAATGCCTGGAAACAATATCTCGGTAAACCCAAATTGCGAAAAATCGCGCATCCGCATGGGATAGAGCTTGCCCCACAAATGGTCGCATTCATGCTGAACTACCCGGGCGTGAAAACCGTCCACCGTGCGGTCAATGGGGTCGCCAAAAGCGTCCCAGCCGGTATAACGTATGCGCGCCCAGCGCGGCACCACACCGCGTAAGCCCGGCACCGATAAGCAACCCTCCCAATCAGATTCCTCGTCCTGACCTAAGGGTGTGATGGTCGGGTTGATAAGCACCGTACGCGGCACCAGGGGCCGATCCGGGTAGCGTGGGTTGCGTTCATCCGAGCCAAAAATCACCACCTGCAAGTCCACCCCGATTTGGGGCGCGGCCAGGCCCGCCCCATGGGCCGCGCGCATGGTGTCGAGCAGATCCGTCACCAACAAATGCAATTCATCGGTATCCAATGACTGTACCTTTTTCGCCATGCGCAATAAGCGCGGATCGCCCATTTTCAAAATCTCGCATACCGCCATCAGCTTTCCTCCAGCATGTTGTACAAAGCCGCCTCATCAATCACCGGCACGCCCAGTTCCTGCGCTTTGTCTAGCTTGCTACCGGCCTCGCTGCCGGCCAGCACAAAACTGGTTTTCTTGCTCACCGAACCGGCCACTTTGGCGCCCGCGTCTTCGATCAAGGCTTTGGCGGCGTCGCGACCCAGCGTGGGCAAAGTCCCAGTAATGACAAAGGTCAAACCGGCCAAAGGTTTGGGGGCGTCAGATGCGGCCTGTATGGCTGGCCAATGCACGCCGCAAGCGCGCAATTGTTCCACCACTTCGCGGTTATGCGCCTGGTCAAAAAACGCCCGCAGGCTTGTGGCCACCGTAGGCCCGACATCGTTGACTTCCAGCAGTTGCTCCAGCGGCGCATCCATAAGGGCTTGCACATCACCAAAATGCCGAGCCAATTCTTTGGCAGTGGCCTCCCCCACATGCCGTATGCCTAAGCCATAGAGAAAGCGAGGCAATGTGGTGGATTTGGACTTTTCCAAAGCCTCCAGCACATTGCTGGCAGATTTATCGGCCATACGGTCCAAAGCAGCCAAGGCCGTGAAGCCCAGCCGGTAAATATCCGGCAGCGTGCGCACCAGACCCGCTTCTACCAATTGGTCCACCAGTTTTTCACCCAGGCCTTCGACCTCGACTGCGCGGCGCTGCACAAAATGCGAAATCGCCTGCTTGCGCTGCGCGCTGCAAAATAAGCCGCCGGTACATCGGTAGTCCGCCTCGTCTTCCTCGCGCAAGGCCGCAGACCCGCACACCGGACATTGGCGCGGCATAGTAAACACCTCACCACGGCCAGGCGACTCCAAGCTGGACGGCAACACGCCGACCACCTCGGGAATCACATCCCCCGCACGGCGCACGATAACGCTATCGCCCACGCGCACATCTTTGCGCCTGGCCTCGTCTTCGTTATGCAGCGTGGCATTGGTGACGGTGACGCCGCCCACAAACACCGGCGCCAGTTTGGCCACCGGCGTGAGCTTGCCGGTGCGCCCTACTTGTACATCAATGGCCAGCACCGTGGTCACTTGCTCCTGTGCCGGGTATTTGTGCGCGACGGCCCAACGCGGCTCGCGGCTCACAAAGCCCAGGCGTTGTTGCAATGCCAGGCTGTTGACCTTGTAGACCACGCCGTCAATATCAAACGGTAGTTGGTCGCGCAGCGCGCCCATGCGCTGGTGAAAGTCCAGTAGACCCTGCGCCCCCATTGCAGTCGCAGTTTGCGCCGCGACTGGAAAACCCCAGGCCTTGAGTGCCATCAGCAAATCCATATGCGTAGCCCAGGCCGGCCCGCCGTGCAGCTCGCCCACCCCATAGGCAAAAAAACTCAAAGGCCGCTGCGCCGCAATACTGGGGTCGAGCTGGCGCACCGCACCGGCGGCGGCATTGCGCGGATTGACAAAGGTTTTTTCACCTTTTTCGCCTTGGGCAATCCGCGCGCGCTGGCGCGTGTTCAGGGTCTCAAAATCATCGCGGCGCATATACACCTCGCCACGCACTTCCAGCACCAAGGGTGCGCCCTGCAAGCGCAGCGGTATTTGGCCAATCGTGCGCGCGTTATGCGTCACATCCTCGCCGTACTCGCCATCACCACGGGTCGCGGCCTGCACCAGCACGCCATTTTCATAGCGCAAACTCATGGCCAGGCCGTCAAACTTCAGCTCGGTTACGTAGTGCACCGCTGGCGCGTCGTCGGTCAACTCCAACTCTTTGCGGATGCGGGTGTCAAAGGCCAGCGCGCCGGACGACTCGGTATCGGTCTCGGTGCGTATGCTCAGCATAGGTACCACATGGCGCACGCTGGCAAATTGCGCCAACGGCTTGCCACCCACCCTTTGCGTGGGCGAGTCCACGGTACGCCAGTGCGGGTGAAGTTCCTCTAGGACCTGTAACTCGCGGAACATGCGGTCGTATTCAGCATCTGGCAACTCAGCTGCATCCAGCACATAGTAAAGATGTCCGTGATGCTGCAGCTGCGCTCGCAATTGCGCCATGCGCAGCGCTACATCGCCTGGAGGCTCTGGGCTATCCGGTAACTCGGGGGTACTCACCTGCGGCCCTACTTTTTAAACTTACGGTTTTCGCTTGAAAGGTCCGTACGGTGGCCGGCATGCAAAGCGCATTCAGGAAAACAAGCGCCGCGCCAACGCAGACCCGGCGGGAAAGTCACGCTGCTCCAGCCGGTCATGCAACTGCTGTAACTCATGGCTTATGGGCTGCAGCGCTTGCGCCGGCAAGGCCTGCCCATTGTCGTCGGTGACGATGCCGTCCATGCTGTGCGCCATCGCTTGCGCTGCCTTGCACATCCGGTCAAAAGCTTGTTCAGCACGGTCCACTTGTGGCACGTCCAAATGAAAGACGATATCAAAGATAGCCGATTGGGCCGGGTCTTCGGCCAGTGCGGCCTGGCTGTCAAAAGTGAGCGCTAACAAAGGCGGCAGCCCATCGACCGGGGCAGGCAGCACCATGCGTCCAGGGAGTTGGCCTGGAACAAAACCGTGCTGCGCCGCCACCTGGGTGATGTAGCCCGGGCTCCATGCGGCATGGCGGGCACGTAGGTTCAGGCCGAGTTGCGCATCGTGCTGGCTGGCAAAATTGTCCAATTCCTTGGCCCGCGCCACCTCATCGCGCATTTCGCGAAACTCGGGCGTCGCATTCATGGCATCGGCAAACGCCTGGGTTTTGACCACGAACTCGGAATACTCGATATCGTTGAGGGCGCCTGCGCGGTTGGCCAATTGCACCGCGGTCTGAAACGCCATATAGCGCGCACCGGGTACCGGGGTTTCCCACTCCTGCGCGTCCGCGTTAAAGCCTTCGATCAAAAACGGTTTACTGCCCACCCGCCAGCTACCGGGAAATGCCGCCACCGCCGCGTCGCCGGAAACGGCAGGCACCATGGGGTCCAAATTAACCGCTGCAAGTGCGTCAATCAGGCTGTCGATGGCCGGGCGGCGTGGTGCGGCCACTGCGAAATTCAAATTGCCAAATCCCGCGTCGTCAAATACCGGCTCGGTAAAGCTGGGTTTTCCATCGTGCTCGGCCGCATCGGCCTGCGCATCGGCCTGGCGCGGCGCATTGGCCCGGGCAGACCACAGGCTTTGCACCAGCACACCGAGCAAGACCAAAGCACCCAGCACCACGAGGCCGATTTGAAACTCGCTCATGCCGCCTCCACCAGCCCCACGGCCACTTCCATGTCCACCGCCACGATGCGCGACACGCCTTGTTCTTGCATGGTGACGCCAATCAACTGCTCGGCCATTTCCATGGCAATTTTGTTATGGCTGATAAACAAAAACTGGGTGCCCGCGCTCATGCGCTGCACCAGCTTGGTGTAGCGCTCGGTATTGGCGTCATCCAGGGGTGCGTCCACCTCATCGAGCAAACAAAACGGCGCCGGGTTGAGCTGGAAAATGGCAAACACTAGCGCGATGGCGGTAAGCGCTTTTTCGCCACCCGAAAGCAAATGAATGGTCTGGTTTTTCTTACCCGGCGGTTGGGCAATCACCTGCACGCCGGAGTCCAAAATCTCATCGCCAGTAATGACCAGGCGCGCATTGCCGCCGCCAAAAAGCACCGGGAACATCTCGCCGAAGTGCCGATTCACTTCGTTGAAAGTCTCGGCCAACAGTTCGCGCGTTTCGGCGTCAATCTTGCGAATCGCGTCTTCCAGCGTACGCATGGCCTCGTTCAAATCCAGGCTTTGCACATCTAAAAATTCTTTGCGCTCACGACTGCTAGTCAGTTCATCCAAAGCTGCCAGGTTGACCGCGCCCAGGGCGGCAATCTCGCGGTGCAGGCGATCGATTTCTGCTTGCAGTGCCGACATTCGGATGCTATGGCCTTCAAGGCTTTGGGCCAGGGCGTCCAGATCAGCCTGCGCTTCAAACAACTGGTTTTCGTATTGCTCAAAGCCCAAACGTGCGGCCTGCTCTTTGAGCTGCAATTCGGTAATGCGCTGGCGCATAGGGTCCAGCTCGCGCTCTAGTTGCAGACGGCGCTCCTCGTGGCTGCGCAAGGTGGCTGTCAAATCCTCGTAGGTACTGCGCTTGGCGCCCAGGGCCTTCTCGCGCTCGGCTTTCAGGCTTAATGCACTTTGTAAACCGGCTTGGGCCGCCACGTCAGACAGCTCCTGCAATTCGGCCTGCCCGCGCGCCACTTCTTCGGCCACGGCCACCGTCTGCGCATCAGCAGTTTGCAAGGAACGCTCAATTTCCTGCGCCCGCGCCAGCAAGCTGCGCTGGTTGAACATCTGCTCTTGCACCTGGCGCTCCAGGCTGCGCAGTTGCTCGCGGCTTTGGTCCAACTGGGCTTGCGCCGCCATAGCGCGCTCTTGCAAGTCGGCATGCTTTTCCTGGCTTTCGCCTAAGCGCAGGTCCAGGCTTTCAAAGCGCGCTTCGGCTTCCTGTGATCGCGCCGAAAGGTCTTCCAACATCGCGTCCACCTCGGCCGCATCGGCCTCGATTTCGCTGCTGCGCTGGCGGGTTTGCTCGGCCAATTGGGTCAGGCGCAGGACTTCCACTTCCAAGCTATGGCTATGGGTCTGGCTTTCTTGGGCCTGGCGCCGGACATCTACCAGTTGCGCGGCGCATTGGGCATAAGCGCTTTCGGCCCGGTTGAGCGCGCTGCGCGATGCCTCGGCCATCATGGCTTGGGCCCGTGCGTCTTTTTCCAAATTCTGAATTTCCTGGGCCCTTGCCAACAAGCCCGCTTGCTCGGCATCGGCCGCGTAAAAACTGACGCTGTGCGCACCGACCGCATGGCCCTGGGGGACAAACAGATTCTCCCCCGCTTGCAGCTGAGCGCGCTGGACAAAGGCCTGGTCCATATCCTTGGCGGCATAAGAGCCGAGCAACCACTCGGCCACTACGGCAGCCAGGCCGGCGTCATGGATTTGCACTTTATCGGCCAGCGCCGTCAAGGTGCTGGTAGCGCCGCTGCGCCCGGCGAGTGGGCTGTTAAAGAAAGACAGTTTGACTGGCGGCACGTCCTGAATAAAGGCTTGCACCATCTCTAGCTTGGATACTTCCAGTGCGCCCAAGCGGTCGCGCAAGGCCGCCTCGATGGCGTTTTCCCATCCGGCCTGCACCTGGATGCGGGTCCATAAGCCCTGTAAGTCCAACAAACCGTGCTTGCTGAGCCAGGGCTTGAGTTTTTCATCGGTGCGCAATCGCTCTTGCAAGGCCTTGAGCGCTTCCAGGCGCGCCGATAGATCGGCATAACGCGCCGCATCCGTATTGACCTGCTGCTGCTGCGCGCGGCGCGCCTCGTCCAGTTCGGGCGCACTTTCCTGCAGGCTGTGCAAGCGCTCCAAGGATTCTTCGGCTACCGCGCGGGCCTGCTCCCATTGGGCTTGCAAGTCCTGTAAACGAACTTCGTCGGTCTGAGTGAGGGCATTACGATCGGCACCCAGGCGCTCTCGCCGCGCGCTGAGCTGGCGGCTTTGTTCCTGGATATTGCGCTGCTCCGAGGCCAGCACGCTCAAGGCTTGCTGCACTTGAGCCACCGCATCACGCTGCGCTACGGTAGCGGCCTGTGCGCTTTGCAAAGCCTCTTCCAATGCGGGCAAATGCTGGGCCTGCTCCTGGGTTTGTGCATCAAGCAACTGGGCTTGCTCGGCGCCGGTTTCACGCGAAACCAGTAGCTGGTCTTGGTCGAGCAATGCCTGCGCACGGCGCTCGGCCCATTGGGTGCTCTGGGCTTGCAGCATCAGCAAGCGCTGCTCCACGCGCTGGCGGTTTTCCACTACGTAGCGGATTTCGGCCTCCAGGCGGCCCACCTCGGCACTGGCCTCGTACAGCAAGCCTTGGCTTTGGTTCACTTCGTCGGCGGCAGCGTAATGCGCTTGGCGCACTTGCTCCAGTTCGGCCTCGATTCGCCGCACATCGGCCATACGCGATTCCAAAGCGTTAACCGAAGCCTGCGCATCGCGCTGCACCTTGACCTGCTCGGCCTGGGCTTCGGCGCGGCGCAAAAACCATATCTGGTGCTGTTTGAGCGTGACATCAGTTTGCATGGACTGGTACTTTTGCGCGACTTCGGCCTGGCGCTCCAGTTTTTCCAGGCTGCTATTGAGTTCGCGCAGAATGTCTTCCACCCGCGTCAGGTTGGACCGCGTATCGGACAGCCGGTTTTCAGTCTCACGACGGCGCTCCTTGTATTTGGATACACCCGCTGCCTCTTCCAGAAACAAGCGCAACTCTTCGGGCTTGGATTCAATAATGCGGCTAATCGTCCCCTGCCCAATGATGGCGTAGGCGCGCGGCCCCAGACCGGTGCCCAAAAACACGTCTTGCACGTCGCGGCGGCGCACGGCCTGGTTGTTGATGAAGTAACTGGAAGTGCCGTCGCGCGTCAGGACCCGGCGCACGGCAATTTCGGTGAACTGGCCCCATTGGCCGCCGGCGCGGTGGTCGGAATTGTCAAATACCAGCTCCACGCTGGCACGGCTGGCGGCTTTGCGTGTCGTCGTGCCGTTAAATATGACATCCTGCATGGACTCACCACGCAATTCGCTGGCGCGGCTCTCGCCCAAAACCCAGCGCACCGCATCCATGATG
>CANNEW010000029.1 GCA_947503685.1 Comamonadaceae bacterium
GACAAACAGCGGGATCACCATATGGGGAAAGACCACCACGTCGCGCAACGGCAACATGGGCAGGTCAATGGGAAGCGGGTCTAGGGGGGTGTAACCGGACATAAAAATCCTTTTCTATCTGCTGGATATGGTCTGGTTTTCTGAAATTTCAAGCATGGCGGCGATCAAACAGTCCAAAAGCTGCCCGGGACCGCGCGCAATCCGCTCACGCCTTTTTGGCGACCTCGCGGTACACCAGCAAGGGGGGGTGGTTTTCCTCAATCGTCGAGGCATCCACCACCACTTTTTCTACCTCATTGGAGTCGGGCAAATCGTACATGGTGTTGATCAGCGACTGCTCCAAAATGGAGCGCAAGCCACGCGCACCGGTTTTGCGGGCCAGGGCGCGCTTGGCGATGGCGCGCAGCGCTTCGGGCCGGATCTCCAGCTCTGCGCCTTCCATAGCGATTAATTTGGCGTATTGCTTGACCAAGGCGTTTTTGGGCTCGGTCAAAATTTGCACCATGGCGTCTTCGGTGAGCTCGGCCAGGGTAGCCACCACGGGCATACGACCGACCAACTCGGGAATCAAACCGAATTTGATCAAGTCCTCGGGCTCCACATCCTTAAACACCTCGGTCAGGCTGCGCTGCGCTTTGCTCATTACCGTGGCGCTAAACCCGATACCCGAAGACTGGGTTCGGTTTTCGATGACTTTTTCCAAGCCCGCAAATGCGCCGCCGCAAATAAACAAGATGTTGGTGGTATCGATCTGCACAAAGTCTTGGTTGGGGTGCTTACGCCCGCCCTGGGGTGGCACGCTGGCCATCGTGCCTTCGATCAGCTTGAGCAAGGCCTGTTGCACGCCCTCGCCCGATACGTCGCGCGTAATCGAGGGGTTGTCAGACTTGCGGGAAATTTTGTCGATTTCGTCGATATACACAATGCCACGCTGGGCACGCTCGACATCGTAATTGCAGCTTTGCAGCAGCTTGAGCACAATATTTTCCACGTCCTCGCCCACATAACCGGCTTCGGTCAGTGTGGTGGCATCCGCCATCACAAAGGGCACATCCAGCATACGCGCCAAGGTCTGCGCCAAAAGTGTCTTGCCTGAGCCGGTGGGCCCGATCAGCAAGATATTGCTCTTGCTGAGCTCTACCTCGTCTTTTTTAGACTGCTCTTGATGGCGCAAGCGCTTGTAATGGTTGTACACCGCCACCGACAAAGTGCGCTTGGCAGGCTCTTGCCCGATCACATAGTTGTCCAGATTGGCTTTTATTTCGGAGGGTGTGGGCAGGCCGCTGCGGCCGCTGGACACGCTGGACACCGCAGGCAATTCATCGCGGATGATCTCATTGCACAGGTCGATACATTCGTCACAGACAAAAACCGAGGGGCCTGCGATCAGCTTTTTCACCTCGTGCTGACTTTTGCCGCAAAACGAGCAGTAAAGATTCTTCTCGCTGGAGTTGCCTTTTTTTTCGGCCATGTAAATTTTCTACCTTTAGCTGGTGAGTCTTAATGATAACCAAATAAAAAAGGCGTCTTTCGAGCGGAAAGACGCCGTTTTACCCTCGGGGAGCGCGCAACCTCAAGGCCGCTTGGCAATCACCTGGTCCACCAGGCCGTAGTCTTTGGCCTCGTCGGCAGACAGGTAGTAATCACGCTCGGTATCGCGCGCGATTTTTTCCAAGGGCTGGCCGGTGCGCTCTGCCAAGATTTTGTTGAGCTGTTCGCGCGTTTTGAGAATCTCACGCGCATGGATTTCGATTTCCGTGGCCTGGCCCTGGGTACCGCCCAGAGGCTGGTGGATCATGACTTTGGAATTGGGCAGTGAAAAACGCTTGCCCTTAGCGCCGGCCGCCAGCAAAAACGCGCCCATGCTGGCCGCCATACCGATGCACAGCGTGGACACGTCGGGCTTAATGAAATTCATGGTGTCAAAAATCGCCATGCCCGAACTTACCGAACCGCCGGGCGAGTTGATATAAAAGGAAATATCTTTGTCCGGGTTTTCACTTTCCAGGAATAACAACTGCGCCACTACCAAATTGGCCGTCTGGTCATTGACCGGGCCGACCAAAAAAATGACCCGCTCTTTGAGTAAACGGGAATAAATGTCGTACGAGCGCTCGCCGCGCCCCGACTGCTCAATAACCATGGGCACCATGCCCAGGGCGCGGGTGGGGTTGCTTCCCGGCATTTCGAAATTCATAGTCTTTCCCTAGTTAGGTTCAGTTCGAGCCGCCAGAGCGCGGCACCAAGCTGCAACTCAATTCTGCCCCATTAACTCGTCAAAGGAGATGGCCTTCTCGGTAACCTTGACCTGGGACAGGACAAACTCCGTCACATTGTTCTCGATCACCACGGACTCGACCTCGCTCATACGGTTCTGGTCGCCGTAGTACCAACGGACCACTTCAGCGGGGTTCTCATAGCTGGAGGCCAGTTCTTCTACGTGCTGCTTGATCTGGGCTGGCGTTGCCTGCAATTGCTTGGCGCGCACCAGTTCGCCCACCACTAGGCCCAGGCGCACACGGCGCTCGGCCTGCGCGGTAAACAGTTCCTCGGGAATCGGGGCATTGTCCGCATCCTTGATGCCACGCTGCTTCAGATTCGCGCGCGCATCAGCGACCAGTCGCTCTACCTCGGCCTGAACGCTCGCCTTGGGCAGGTCCAGCTCGGATTTGGAAATCAGCGCTTCCATGACGCCTTGCTTGTTGCGTGAAAGTAGGCGGGCCTTGACTTCACGTTGCAGGTTTTTGCTGATGTCTTCGCGCAGCGCCGCCACGGTCGCGTCGGCAATACCCAGGCTGCGGGCCAGCGCGTCGTCCACCTCGGGCAAATGTGCAGCCTCCAGCTTCTTGACCGAAACCATGAAATCGGCGGTTTTGCCCGCGACGTCTTTGCCTTGGTAATCCTCGGGGAAGACCAAGGGGAAAGTCTTGCTCTCGCCCAGCTTCATGCCGCGGGTGGCTTCTTCGAATTCTTTCAGCATTTGGCCGTCGCCCAGAATGAACTGGAAATCCTCGGCCTTGCCGCCATCAAACAACTCGCCATCGATCTTGCCTTCAAAGTCCACGGTGGCACGGTCGCCGTCCTGGGCTGCAGCGTCCTGCGGGCGCTGGGCAAAGGTGCGGCGCTGTTTGCGCAGAATATCAATCGTCTTGTCGATCGCGGCCTCGGTCACCTGCGAATCAGCTTTTTCCACTTCAGCGCTCGCCAAGTCACCGATTTTCACTTCCGGAAAGACTTCGAACACCGCATCAAAAGCCATGGCACCTTCCACCGCCTCGGCGGCCTCACTGATGCGCGGTTGTCCGGCAACGCGCAGCTTGGCATCGCTAGCGGCCTGGGCAAAAGCCTGGCCGACTTTGTCGTTCATCACTTCGTAATGCACCGAGTAGCCGTAGCGCTGGGTAACCACGTTCATGGGCACCTTGCCGGGACGGAAACCATCCATCTTCACGGTGCGGGCCAGCTTGCGCAGACGCGCCTGCACTTCGTTTTGTACCGCGTCCACAGGCAGCTTCAGGGTGATCTTGCGCTCCAACTTTTCCAAAGTTTCAACTACTACCGTCATGACAGGTGCTCCAAATAAAAATTCAAGGCCGGGCAGTGCCGCCGCTTGCGGTCACAGGACCGGCCGCACAGGGGACTCACAGTACCTTTTGGGTGGTGCGCGGGGGGGGACTCGAACCCCCACACCATTGCTGGCGTCAGGACCTAAACCTGGTGCGTCTACCAATTTCGCCACCCGCGCAAAAAAATTCAGCAACCCGCCGCTCCCTGCGCAACACCCTCAAAGTGCTGGCCGGCGTGGCCGATCGCTGGAAATCGGTTAGCCAATTATTTTAGCCTGCGCGCCCACTGGCTCGCGCTGCACCCTGAACCATGCGGCATACATGGCGGGCAAAGCCAGCAAAGTCAAGGCCGTCGCCACAATAAGGCCGCCCATAATGGCTACCGCCATCGGGCCCCAGAACACCGAGCGCGACAAGGGGATCATGGCCAACACGGCCGCGGCTGCCGTCAGCACGATAGGCCGCGAGCGGCGTACCGCCGACTCGACGATGGCATCCCAGGCGGGTACCCCGTTGGCGCGGTCTTGCTCGATCTGGTCGATCAAAATCACCGAATTGCGCTGAATCATGCCCATCAAGGCAATCACGCCCAGCAAAGCGACAAAGCCAAAGGGGCGCCCAAAACTCAGCAAGGCAGCGGCGACGCCGGCAATGCCCAGCGGGCCGGTGAGGAACACCAAGAGCGAGCGGCTGAAACTATGCAGTTGCAGCATCAACAAGGTGAAGGTGATAAACAGCATGATGGGAATACCGGCGGCAATAGAGCTAGAGCCCTTGCTACTTTCTTCCACCGCGCCGGCCACCTGAATGCGGTAAGCGCCCTGACCTTGGGCCGCCCAGCTGGACTCCAGTTTGCGCAATTCAGGCGCCAGTTGCCCGGTCACCGTAGCGCCTTGCAGGCCCTCCGCAATATCGCCCTGGACGGTAATCGCGTAGTCGCGCCCCTCGCGCCAAAGCACGCCCGGCTCCCAGACAAAGGTCGGTTTGGCGATTTGCGTCAGCGGAATGGACTTGCCACTGGCCGTAGGCACATAGGCGTTGCCAATATCGGAAATCGCATTGCGTTCGGACAGGGGCTGACGCAACACGATGTCGATCAACTTATCGCCCTCGCGGAACTGGCCCACCGTGCTGCCAGAGAGCAAGGTGCGGGCCGCCTGGGCAATCGACTGGCTGCTCACCCCCAAGGCGCGGGCCTTGGCCTGGTCCACGTCCAGCCGAATCACCTTGACGGGCTCGTTCCAGTTGTCATTGACGCCGCGCATATTGGGATTGGCCCGCATCTGTGCTTTGACCTCGTTGGCCCGCAGCCGTAACTGGCCGGCGTCCGGCCCGATCACGCGGAACTGCACTGGGTAGGCCACCGGCGGGCCGTTGGGCAAAATCTTCACGCGCGCCCGCACCTCAGGAAACTCCTGGGCCATCAGGGTCGGGAGTTGGATACGCAGGCTTTCACGCCGTTTCAAATCGACGGGCAGCACAATAAATTGCGACACGTTGGACTGCTGAAATATCGCATCCAAAGGCAAGTAAAAACGCGGCACGCCCGAGCCGATCCAGGTCGCGACATTGACCACGCCACTCTCTTGCATCAGGCGCGCCTCGATGCGCCGACTGACCTCCTCATTGGCGGCAATCGAGGTGCCCTCGGCAAACCACACATCCATCATCACTTCAGGCCGGCTCGAGTCCGGGAAAAACTGCTGCTGCACCCGGCCCATGCCAAAGATACCCAAAGCAAATATCAGCAGCGTGACCCCAATCGTCGTCCAGCGATGCGCTACACACCAGTTCACCGTGCGTCTGAATGCGTTGTAAAACGGGGTATCGAACACCTCACCATGGTGAGCTTGCTCCGTCTTGCTTTTGGCCTTGAGTAATACCGTGCCCAGGTAGGGGACGAAGTACACAGAAACCAGCCAGCTCACCAGCAATGCCAGCACCGTGACCCCGAATATGGCAAAGGTGTATTCGCCAACAGTGGAGCGGGCAATACCGATGGGCAAAAACCCAACAGCGGTAATTAAGGTACCGGTCAACATGGGCATGGCGGTAATTTCGTAGGCGAAGGTGGCAGCGCGCACCTTGTCATAGCCCTCCTCGATTTTGCGCACCATCATTTCCACGGCAATGATGGCGTCATCCACCAAGAGTCCCAGCGCAATGATGAGCGACCCCAACGAGATTTTGTGCAGGCCGATGCCCCAGTAATACATGCCCAAAAAGGTGACCGAGAGCACCAGCGGAATCGTGATCGCCACCACCAGTCCGGGGCGTACATCGACGTAATAGCGGCGGTACCAGGCCTGCGAGCCCGGCCGCGTGTGCAGCCCCAGCGCAACAAAGCTGACCAGCAGCACGATGACAATCGCCTCGATCAGCACGCCGATAAATTCATTCACCGATTTAGCGACCGCCGTCGGCTGGTCCTGCACTTCCACCAGACGAATACCCACGGGCAAAGCGGCGCCAATCCGTGCGGTAGTGGCCTTTAAGGCCTTACCCAGGGCAATAATGTCTCCGCCTTTAGTCATGGACACGCCCAGGGCAATAACCTGCTGGCCTTGAAAGCGCACTTTGACCCCGGCAGGGTCGATGTAGCCGCGCTTGATCTCTGCGATATCGCCCAGACGCAGCTGGTTACCCGAACTACCGCGGATCGGCATGGCCCGCAATTGCTGTTCCGCTTGGAATGCGCCGCTCACCCGCACCTGCACCACATCGAGCGGGGTTTGCATCGTGCCTGCGCCTTCCATGGCGTTTTGCTGTGCCAGCTGGGCCAAAACCTGGTTCATGTCCAGCCCGAGCTGCGATAAGCGACGTTGCGACAACTCGATGTACAGCTTCTCCTCCTGCACCCCAAATAATTCCACCTTGTTGACATCGGGCACGCGCAGCAACTGCTGGCGCACCGAATCGGCCTGCTCTTTGACTTCGGCAGGCGAAAAGCCTTCGGCCTGCAGTGCGTAAATCACACCATAGACGTCGCCGAATTCGTCGTTAAAAAACGGACCGTTTACGCCCCCAGGCAAGGTGGTGCGCATATCGCCCACCTTTTTGCGTACCGCATACCAAAGATCGGGCACCTCGCCGGAGCGCGTGGAGTCTTTAAGCTGGAAAAAGATGGTGGTCTCGCCAGGCTTGGAAAAGCTGCGGATCTTGTCGGCTCCGGGCACTTCTTGCAAAGTGCGCTCAATTTTGTCGGTCACCTGCTCGGCCATTTGGCTCGCTGTGGCGCCGGGCCAAAAAGCCCGGATCACCATCACCCGGAAGGTGAACGGCGGGTCTTCATCCTGCCCCAGCTGGAAGTAGGCGGCTGCGCCCAGCAGCATCAGGACCAGCATCAGATAGCGCGTCAGCGCCGCGTGGTCCAGTGCCCAACGGGACAGATTGAAACCGGGCTTGGGGGAGTCGTGTTGCATCGGGCCGCTCACCGCGCTGGAACCGAGGACGATGCGGCCGCAGCAGCGGCTTGCTTGGACTGGTAAATCGTCACTTTTTGCCCCGGATTGAGCACGTGGGCGCCTACGCTGACCACCTGCATGCCCGGCTCCAAGCCCTTGGAGACGACCACTTCGTTGCCGTCGGCGGTGGTAATGGCAATGGGCTGCAGACGCACAGTCATGGTGACTTTTTCAAGCACCCACACGGCTGCTTTTTCGCCGTCGTGCTGCAACGCACTGGTCGGCAGTTTGATAACCGACGGGCCCGAGCGGTCCAGCGCCTTGGGAGCGACGGTGACGGTAGAGCCAATGGGCCAGGTTTCGGGGCCATTTAATCCCACTTTTACGGTAAATGTCCGCGTGACAGGATCGGCGCTAGCGGCCACTTCGCGCACGCTAGCGCTTGCGCTTTTCTGCTCCGCCCAAGCCTGCACCAGCACTTGCGAGCCAACTTTAAGCTTGCCAACTTTGTCCTCCGGCACGGCAAACACCACATCGCGCGGGCCATCCTGGGCGATGCGCAAGATCGGCGTGCCAGCGGCCAGCACCTGGCCCGGCTCGGCATCGACTGAGGTCACCACACCGGCAACATCCGCCACCAAATTGGCATAGCCGGTCTGGTTGCCCAATGCGGCAAGTTGCGCCTGGGCCTGATCAACCTGCGCCTGGGCTGCTTTGAGGGCGGTGTCGCGCCGCTCTAATTCGGCAGCGCTGATGAAATTTTGATCGCGCAAGTCCTTGTAGCGCTTGGAGTCCGCCAAGGCCAAATCCCGGTTGGTGGTGGCAGCAGCCAGTTGCGCGCGGGCGCCATCGGCGGCGAGTTTGAAGTCCTGCGGGTCCAGCTGCGCCAGCAGTTCTCCCGCTTTTACATGCTGCCCCATCTCTACATAGCGGCGCAGCAATTTGCCACCTACGCGAAAGCCCAAGCGTGACTCCACGCGCGAGCGCACTTCACCGGCATATTCAGCGCCCGACTGCATCGCGTCCAAGCCAACCGTTAGAACCTTCACCGCCCGCACCGGCTCCTCGGCGGGTACGGGTTTGGAGCAAGCTTGCAATAGGAAGCAAGCCAAAAAAACAAGCCGGGCGGGCCAGGAAAGGGGGAAATTCATGGTGTTGAGTGCTGCAGAGGGAGGAGAAAACCACATGCAAAGCGCTTTGCCCTTTGGACAAGGCGTACGCAATGGATTATTAATGACTGACTGGTTAGTAAATTATACTGATTTACCCTAGGCGTCATGCAAAAAGCCTGCAAATTTGGGGGTAGTTAGGGCTGGCGCACGGTCACAAGGGCGCGCCAGCAGCAGCCTGCTCGCTGCTGCCCAAGGCACAATCTGCGCTTATGCCACCCACTGCCGGACCCGACCCAGCGCCCATTGCGCACTACGAGAACTTCCCGGTCGCCTCTTGGCTCTGCCCGCCGCATTTGCGGGCGCCGATTGCCGCGATCTACCACTTTGCCCGCACCGCCGACGATCTGGCGGACGAAGGACTGGCCAGCCCCGGACTAAGGCTGGCCGACCTGGCGGCTTACCGGCAGGCATTGCACCATGCCTGCCAAGGCCCTATGCCCGCCCAAGCAGCAGAGGCCGATCGCTGGCCCCAGGTCTTTGGCCCCTTAACCCGCGCGATCTCCGAGTTTGCGCTGCCCACGCATTTATTGCACGCGCTTTTGGATGCTTTTGAACACGATGTCCGCATGACGCAAAGCGGCGGGAGCTACCCCGATACGGACGCCTTGTTAGCCTATTGCGCCAAATCGGCCAACCCCGTGGGGCGGCTGTTGCTGCATTTGTACGGCGTGCAGGACGGGCTATCGCTGGAACGCAGCGACGCGATTTGTACCGCCTTGCAACTGATCAACTTTTGGCAGGACCCAAATCGGGATTTGCCAAGAGGGCGTAACTATTTTCCGGGCGATGCCTGCGCCAGCACCGGCTTTGACGCCCGACCTTGGACACAGCAGGCCACTGCGCCGCCGCAGCTACCCAGCCCCAGGGCCTTAGCAAGCGCCAGTGCCCTGGTGCGCCTGTGCGCTGCCGATGCCCGAGCCCGCATGGAGCAGGGTCAAGCCCTGGTGCACGGGATACCGGGCCGCGCCGGTTGGGAGCTGCGCCTGGTGGGTCAAGGGGGCTTGCGTGTGCTCGACAAGATCGAAGCCCTGGGCGGCGCGGTATTGCACACCCGTCCGCGCTTGCACTGGTGGGACGCGCCGCGCATTGCCTGGCGCGCGCTGCATATGTAAGTTGCCACTGAGCAGGTGGCTTTGCGCGGGTCCGTCCAATGCGGCGCCGCTGCGCTCAGGCGACAATAGGGCATGACTCCCGCCCAGTATGTACAGGAAAAGGCGGCCGCCTCGGGCAGCAGCTTTTATTACGCCTTTTTGTTTTTGCCGCCACCACGGCGGGCGGCCATCACCGCTTTTTATGCGTTTTGCCGGGAAGTCGATGATGTGGTGGATGATGCGGTAGACCCGGGCGTAGCCGCCAGCAAATTGGCCTGGTGGTTGGGCGAGGTGTCCAAGGCCTATAGCGGCCTGCCCTCCCACCCGGTAATGAAAGCCTTGATGCCCCTGGCGCCGACTTACGGCATCACCCAAGAACACTTGCACAGCGTCATTCGGGGGTGCCAGATGGATCTGGAGCAGACCCGCTACCTGGACTTCCCCAACCTGCAACGCTACTGCCATTTGGTGGCCGGTGTCGTGGGCGAAGTGGCAGCGCGGATATTTGGCCAAAGCGAGGCCCAAACCACGGTCTATGCCCATACCCTGGGCCAAGCGCTGCAACTGACCAACATCATTCGGGATGTAGGCGAAGACGCCCAACGCGGAAGAATTTATATACCCGTCAATGAATTACAACGTTTTGACGTGAAAGCACACGAAGTACTAAAGCGTATGCCCTCGGCCCGTTTCAGCGCCTTGATGGCCTTTCAGGCCGAACGCGCCCACGGCTTGTACGAGCAGGCGCTGGGCCTGCTGCCGCCACAGGACCGGCGCAACCAAAAGCCCGGCCTGATGATGGCCAGCATTTACCGGCGCCTGCTTGAGCAAATCGAACGCGAAGGCTTCCCGGTGCTGGAGCGTCGCGTGCGCTTAACGCCCATCCACAAATTTTGGCTGGCCTGGAAAGTCCAGGCCCTGGGCCGTCTATGAAGCGCCACCGCGTCTGCGTGGTGGGCGCCGGTTGGAGCGGTCTTGCCGCTGCCGTGCACGCGGTGCAAGCGGGGCACCGCGTCACCGTGCTCGAGGCCAGCCGCTCACTGGGCGGGAGGGCCCGCACGCTACCGGCCAGGGCCGACGGGCTGCTGCCCGATGGCAGCGCCGCCACCCTGGACAACGGTCAGCACATCTTGCTCGGCGCCTACCGCGAAACCCTGGATCTGATGCGTACCGTGGGCGTGGATCCGGCGCAGACCTTGCTGCGCCTGCCCCTGGGCCTGCGCTTTGCCGATGGCGACGGCTTGCAGTTACCCGATTGGCCACAACCCTGGAATTTGATGGCCGGACTACTGATGGCGCGCGGTTGGAATATGGGCGATAAAAGGTCTTTGGTCCGAGCCCTGCGCCTGTGGCGAAAAAACCGCTTTGAATGCAGCGCCCAAACCAGCGTCGCCGAGCTTTGTCAGGGCATTAACAGCGCCGTGGTGGAGGACCTAATTACACCCCTGTGCATTTCAGCCCTCAACACACCACCGCAACTGGCCAGCGGACAGGTTTTTTTAACCGTGCTGCACGATAGCCTATTTGCCAAACCGCGCAAGAAAAAACAGGTGGCGCTTGCCGGATTAGAGACCCCTGGTCTGGTGGTCCCGTCCGGCGCCGGCGCGGCAAACATGACACCGTGGCGCACTAAGGGTTCGGATTTGCTCCTGCCCACGGTGGACCTGAGCGCCTTGTTTCCCCAGGCGGCGGCAGCTTGGCTCAGCGACCACGGTGCCAGCGTCCACTTGGGCCGGCGTGCCGCCTGCCCGCAATGGCGCGGTGGGCAATGGCAAATCGACGGCGAAGCCTTTGACCGCGTGATCTGGGCCACTGCCCCCCAGCACGCGGTGCAGGCCTTTGGCGACTACCTGCCGCTGGCGCCCAAAAACCTGGGCTTACATTTGCAACGCTGGCTGCGCCCGGCCAAAGCCATGAAATACCAGTCGATTGCCACGGTCTATGCGCACGCGCCGGGGCTGGCCTTACCCCGCCCCATGCTGGCGCTGCGCAGCAGCCCGCTGGCACCGGCGCAATTTGTATTTGACCGGGGCCAACTCGGCGGCCCGGCGGGCCTGCTAGCGCTGGTGGTCAGCGCGCCCCAAGGTGAGTATGAGCAGTTGGAAGCCATGGTGCTGGCCCAGGCGCAGGAACAGCTAGAGGACTGGCTCGATGGCCAAGCGTTAAGCGCCATCCGCACCGTGGTGGAAAAACAGGCCACCTTTTCCTGCGCGGCCCGCATGGTGCGCCCGCCCCAGCAGGTCGCCCCCGGGCTCATGGCCTGCGGGGATTACCTGTACAAGCCCTACCCCGCAACCTTGGAAGGCGCAGTACGCAGCGGCATCATGGCGGCCCTGGCCTTGGTCGAGACCGAGGGTTTTGTCTGGAAAGACTAGCTGCCTAGGCGTGCAAACAGGACAGAGGGCCGCCTCACACCCCCAGCGCATGGCATAAAAAATCCAAGCTAGGTACCGACAAATGAGGGGTCCGTGCATGCTGCCAGCTTGCGCCCTGGCGATTGACCCAAACGGTTTGCATCCCCGCGTCCAGGGCGGCCAGCACATCCAAGAGTGCGTCATCGCCCACATGTAGCACCTCCTCGTGTCTGCAACCCAGGGCGCTGGCCGCTGCATCAAAGATAGCTTTGTGCGGCTTGGGCAGGCCTACGGTATGCGCGCCTACGCTACCCACAAACCAATGCCCAATACCCACTAAATGGACGTCGGCATTGCCATTGGTCAGGGCCAAAAGCGGAAAACGCCCCGCCAAGCGGGCCAGTGCCCCGGCGCAATCAGCGTACAAATCCACCTGTTGACGCGCGGCGTAAAACACCGCAAATGCCTCTTGTGCCAAAGCAGGGGACTCGCCGCAACGCTGCAAGGCCAGTTCAATCATGCCCAAGCGCAGCGCGCTCATATCGTGGGCGCTGGCCGCGTGCGCTTGGACCACCGTGTCGCGCAATTGCGAGCGCTGCAACGGCTCGGCCATCAAGGCGGCAGTCAGCGGCGCCTGCGGGCGCAGGTAGTCTTGCATCTGGATTTCAGCCCGGGCGATGGTGGGCCAAACCGGCCACAAAGTGTCGTCCAGGTCCAGGGAGATAGCGCGGATTTTGGTAGCGTCAAGCATAGGTGCGCGAGAATACTGCATGTCTTTTCAAAAAGAACCCCCTTTTTCCCATGGGCAAGCCGCGCACACAGCGGTGCTGTATTGCAATTTGGGAACCCCCGACGCCCCTACTGCGCCCGCCGTACGCCGTTATCTGGCCGAGTTTTTAAGCGACCACCGCGTGGTAGAAATCCCCCGCCTGGTCTGGCTGCTGATATTGCACGGGATTATTTTGCGCTTTCGCCCGGCCAAGTCGGCGGCCAAATACGCCAGCATCTGGACGCCTGAGGGCTCGCCACTCAAAATCTGGACTGAAAAGCAAGCCGCATTGCTAGAGCAGCGCTTGCAGGCCCTTGGCTTGCACGTGCGGGTGCGCTGGGCCATGCGCTATGGCAGCCAGTCCATCCCCTCGCAGCTCGACGCGCTCAAAGCCGAAGGCGTCACCCGCGTGCTGCTGCTACCGGCCTACCCCCAGTATTCAGCGACCACCACCGCCAGTCTGTTTGACGCGGTCTATGCATGGGCCGCCGGCACACGCGCTATTCCCGAACTGCGCTTTATCAACCACTACCACGACCATCCCGCCTATATCGCCGCCTTGCAGGCCGGGGTAGAGACCTATTGGCAAGAACATGGCCGCCCGGATGTGCTGGTGATGAGTTTTCATGGCGTGCCCGAGCGCACCCTGCATTTAGGCGACCACTACCACTGCGAATGCTTCAAAACCGCGCGCCTGCTGGCCGACGGCCTGGGTCTTCGCAAAGACCAGTACAAAGTAACCTTTCAAAGTCGCTTGGGTCGGGCCAAATGGCTGGAGCCCTATACCGAGCCGACGCTGATCGCCATGGGGCAGTCCGGTGTCGGGCGGATCGATGTGATTTGCCCCGGCTTTACCAGCGACTGCCTGGAGACGCTGGAAGAGATCAATATGGAAGCACGCTACGCCTTTTTGGAAGCGGGGGGTAAAGCCTTTCACTACATCGCTTGCCTGAACGACGGCGCGCCAGGCATATACGCGCTGGCTGCGGTGGCCCACCAGCACCTGGGCGGCTGGCCCGTGGACATGCCGCCCGATGCCCAGGCCCTCGAACAATCGCGCCAGGCCGCATTGGCTTTGGGCGCGCCGAGTTAAGGGCGCCCGGGCGCGATGGCCATCATCCTGGCCCCGATGGAGGGCTTGCTCGACTTTGTATTGCGCGATGTTCTGACCCGCGTGGGCGGTATAGACCGATGTGTGTCCGAGTTCATCCGCGTCACCGACACCTTGCTACCCGAGCGCGTTTTTATCCGTGTCGTGCCCGAGTTGCTCCACGGCGGACGCACTGCCGCTGGCGTGCCGGTGCGTCCGCAGTTGCTGGGCTCGGACCCGGCCTGCTTGGCCGATAACGCTGCACGGGTGGCGGGCATGGGCGCCGACGGCGTGGACCTCAATTTCGGTTGCCCGGCCAAAGTGGTAAATCGGCACGGCGGCGGTGCCGCGCTTTTGCAAGACCCTGCGCTTTTATTTGCGATTGTTAAAGCCGTGCGTGCGGCAGTGCCCGCGCAGCAAATGGTGTCGGCCAAGATGCGCCTGGGCTTTGCCGACGACAGCCGCGCCGAAGAATGCGCGCTGGCTTTGCAGGAAGGTGGCGCCGGTGAAATCGTGGTGCATGCGCGCACCCGCGCCGACGGCTACCGCCCGCCGGCCTACTGGCACCGCATTGCCGACATCCGCGCACGGGTGCGCATACCGCTGATTGCCAATGGCGAAATATGGAACCCCTCGGATGCACAGCAGTGCCGCCTGGAATCGGGCTGCGACACGCTGATGCTGGGGCGCGGCATGGTGAGTAATCCCGGCCTGGCCCTGGAGATACGCGCTGCGACGGCGCACCACGGCCCGCAGGCGCCAGGTTTGGACTGGCCGGGGGTACAAACGCATTTAGGGCATTTCTGGCATTTGGTGCGCTCGCGCCTGGAGGCGCGCCAACAAGCCGGAAGGCTCAAGCAGTGGCTCAATTTTTTGCGCCGCCATTACCCTCCGGCGCAGCAGGCCTACGAGCGCCTGAAGACCGAAATCGATGTGCGCGTATTCGATGCCTGGGTGAACGCGCAGCCCCTGGGCGCAGCACAGGCTTTGCGCTAAACGATAGGAAGGGACTCGTCCATGGACAGTGTGCGCATCGACAAATGGCTGTGGGCGGCGCGTTTTTTTAAAACCCGCTCACTGGCGACCGACGAGGTCAACAAAGGCCATGTGCAAATCGCCAAGCAAAACATCAAACCTTCGCGCGAAGTACGTGTGGGCGACCTGCTTACGGTGTGGCAGGCCAAAATTCCGCGCACCATCACCGTCAAGGGCCTGAGCGCGGTGCGCGGCCCGGCGCCGGCGGCGCAGGCCTTGTACGAAGAAAGCGCAGACAGCATCAGCGCGCGACTGGCTATGCAAGAACACCGCCGCCTGCACCCCGAACCGGCTGATGCCCTGAGCCATGGTCGCCCTACCAAGCGTGACCGGCGCGACCTGCAAAAAGGCCTGGATGCACGCTGGAGCGCGTCCATCGACGATTAATTTTTAAAGGCTACAGCGGCTTGCGGCGATAATCGGCCCTCGCCTCGCAGCGCCTGCATCAAGGCCCGCAAACGCTGGACAATCCGAAAGCTATTTGATGACCGCCTCCCACCTCTCCCCCGTTTCTATTTCACCGGTGCAAGATATTGTGGCCGACATGCGCTTGGGCAAAATCGTCATCCTGATCGATGAAGAAGACCGTGAAAACGAAGGCGATTTGGTGCTAGCAGCAGACCATGTGAGTGCCGAGGCGATTAACTTTATGGCGCGCTTCGGGCGCGGCCTCATTTGCCTGACCCTGACACGCGCCCATTGCGAGCGCCTGCAACTACCACCCATGGCGGTGCGCAATGGCACCAAACACGCCACTGCGTTTACCGTTTCGATTGAAGCCGCAGAAGGCGTGAGCACCGGCATATCCGCCGCCGACCGCGCCTGCACGGTACGCGCTGCGGTGGCTAAAAATGCCATGCCGCAAGACCTGGTGCAGCCAGGCCATATTTTTCCGCTGCAAGCAGTCGATGGCGGGGTGCTGATGCGCGCCGGCCATACCGAAGCCGGTTGCGATTTGGCCGCCATGGCCGGCTGCACACCGGCATCGGTAATTTGCGAAATCATGAAGGACGACGGCACCATGGCGCGCCTGCCGGACTTGCAGTTGTTTGCCGCCGAGCATGGCCTGAAAATCGGCACCATTGCCGACCTGATCGCCCACCGCAGCCGCGTCGAGTCGCTAGTCCAGCGCAAGGCCAGCCGGCCATTGCAGACCGCCTTTGGCAGTTTTGAGGCGCATGCCTTTCAAGACTCCACCGGCCAAGGCGTGCATTTGGCGCTGGTGCAAGGCCAATGGGATGCCACCGAGGCGGTGGCGGTGCGTGTGCATGAGCCCCTGTCGGCACTCGATGCCCTGGAAGCCGGGCGCACCTTACATTCTTGGAGTCTGGACGCCAGTCTGGCGTTTTTGGCGCGTGAGGGTAAGGGGGTGCTGGTGCTGCTCAATTGCGGGGAAACCGGCGAGCAGTTGCTGGCCCAGTTTGAAGGCACCGCCCGCCCCGCCCAAGCGCCCGAGCGGGGCCGCATGGACTTGCGTACCTACGGCATCGGCGCCCAGATACTGCGCTTGTGCGGCGTGCAAAAAATGCGCCTCATGGGCCGCCCG
>CANNEW010000030.1 GCA_947503685.1 Comamonadaceae bacterium
GCCAAGTTTGTCGGTATCCATTTCTTCAGTCCCGTGGACAAGATGAAACTGGTGGAGATCATTCGTGGGAAAGCCACCGATGATGAAACCATCGCCCGTGCTTTTGACTATGTGCAAGCCATCGGCAAGATGCCTATCGTGGTCAACGATTCACGTGGCTTTTTCACCAGCCGGGTGTTTGGCACCTTTGTCATGGAAGGCGCGGCCATGCTGGGCGAAGGCATACCGGCCACCGTGATTGAAAACGCCGGTCTGCAAAGCGGAATGCCGGTAGGCCCCCTGGCGGTGCTCGATGAAACCGCACTTTCGCTGAGTGTGCATGTGATGGAACAAACCATCGCCGACTTTGCCTCTGAGGGCAAAACCTATGTACCCCGCCCCGGTGAAGCGCTGGTGGCCGAAATGGTGAAAAAACATGCTCGCCCGGGCCGCGCAGGCGGTGGCGGTTTTTACGACTACCCCGCAGAAAAGGGTGCGAAAAAAACACTTTGGCCAGGCCTGAAAAGCTTGTATGAAAAGCCAAGCCTTGCCTGGGACATCCAAACCTTGAAAGACCGCTTACTCTACCGCCAGGCCATAGAGACTGCGCGCTGCCTGCATGAAAACGTGCTGACCAGTGTGCACGAAGCCAATATCGGCTCCATCTTCGGTATCGGTTTTCCTGCCTGGACAGGAGGCGCGATGCAGTTTATTTACGGCATGGGCCTGGATGCATTTTCCGCGCGCTGCGATGCGCTGGCTGCGCAATATGGCGATGGCTTTGCGCTGAGGCAGGACGTGAAAGGCACGATTAGCCGCTACCAACCGGTGTACTAAATAGGACAGACCCGTACACCAGTGCATGCAATAATTCTTGCTGCCCAAATACAAGGAGACAGGCATGCAGTTGGTGAAACGGATTTTGGTGGGCTTGGTCGCACTCGGCCTGTTGTTGGCGGCACTGGCTTGGGCCTTTCAGCGCGAGCTTGGCACCATGTTGCTAAAGCGCATTGCGAACACCCAAGTAGGTCGCAACATCGTGCCCGATTTGCCCGATGGTCTGCACCTGGCCTTGTGCGGTACTGGCTCTCCCTTTCCTGACCCCAGCCGCGCCGGGCCTTGCTCGGTAGTGATCGCCGGGGACCGGGTGTTCATTATCGACGCCGGCGAAGGCGCCGCCCGCAACCTGGGCTACATGGGTATACCGACCGGCAAAGCCGAAGCCCTATTTTTGACCCACTTCCATTCTGACCATATTGACGGCCTAAGCCCCATCATGTTGCAGCACTGGGGCCTGGCCTCGTCCACCGCACCCCTGCCCGTCTACGGCCCCACGGGTGTAGACACAGTGGTCGATGGCTTGAGGTCAGCCTACCTGTTCGACTACGGCTACCGCGTCAGTCACCATACCGAAAAAATCATGCCCGCCGGTGGCAGTGGCGGTAAAGGCATGCCTTTTGAACTGCCGCCCAAAGGCCAGGGTGACACCGTCGTAGTGCTGGATGACAAGGGGCTCAAAGTAACGGCATTTCGCGTTAACCATGCGCCGGTTGAGCCAGCCGTGGGGTACCGCTTTGACTACAAAGGCCGCTCTATCGTGATCAGCGGCGACACGACTAAAGTGCCTTCGGTGGTAGCTATTTCCAAGGGCGTAGACATCTTGCTACATGAAGCTTTACAGCCCAAGCTGGTAGGTCTTTTGGGCGAAGTGATGACTGAAAAAAAAATGGACAACCTGGCGCATGTGATGCGCGACATTTTGACTTACCACACCACACCCGAAGAAGCGGCCCAAGTGGCCACAGAATCCGGTGCCAAGCAACTCATTTTTAACCATATCGTGCCCCCCATGCCGGTGCGCTTTGGCTACCCAGCGTTTGTAGGTGATGCAGCCCAGTTTTACAAAGGGCCGATAACGGTTGGCGAAGACGGCATGTTGTTTAGCCTGCCGGCTAACTCCAGCGAAGTGATCAAAAAGCGGCTTATGTAATGACAAAATTTGGGTCGCCGCAATTAGCGCTAGCGACGCGGCAGTCTATGCCGGCAAGAAGCCATGGATTGCCAAGGCCTGCCGTCTCGCCATAACTGAATCGGTGTTTCCCAAAGTATTCTTAGAAAAATTTCACTATGCTTAATTTGTTTCTCAAAGCCAATATTCTCGTGGTGTACCTTTTGGGTATTGCCTCACACGTCGTCGCCTTTCCTGGCCAGGTCGGCCCGATCGTGCAAACCATGTCGCTGGCCTTGTTGCTGATCCATGCATTGGAGTGCCTGCTGGCGTACCGCTATATCAAGCTGTATTCGGGGCCGCTGCTGGTCAGCCTTTTGCTGTCTTTGTTGTTTGGCTTATTGCATTGGTTGCCGCTGGCGCGCAAAGCGCGCGAAGCGGCGCTGGCCCCTGCGCAGCAATGACAGGGCATACGCCTTCGCGCCTAAGGCGCATCCTGGTCGGTGGCGCCTTGTACCTGGGCGCGCTGGCAATTGGTATAGGCTCGGCGCTCTGGGTCTTAAAAAAAGCAGCTTGGCTCAACCCCCCTGTACAGGTAGGCGCTTGGCGCGCCAACTTGCAGGCAGGTAGCGTGGATGCCGATATGTACACCCGAGCCACCGTGGCGGTCAACGCGCTATTGGCCCTGGGCCGCAGTGAAACCATGTATTTCGTCGCGACGCAGGACGATGCAGGTCATGCGCTGCGCTCGCAGTGCAATTACCGCATCAGCGGGGTGCCGCCCAAAGCCCGCTGGTGGAGCATTACGGCCTATGCCGACGATATGTTTTTGTTTGACGCGCCCAACGCGCATTACAGCCTCAACGGCGACATCGCGCGGCTCAGCAGCGAAGGCGTATTTAGTTTCACCACCGGCCCGCAGGAACAAAGCGGCAGCTACTGGCTGCCCACGCCAGGTAAGCGCGGCATGCTGCTGACCTTGCGCCTGTACAACCCGGATGCCGCCTTGCAAGCGGCGCCGCAAAGCCTGGTGCCACCCAAAATCCAGCCCGTGGGAGACTGCGTATGAGCAGCTGGTCCAACACCCGCCGCCTGTGGCTTTACCGCATTGCCACCTTGCTGACCACTGCCTTGCTGGCACATTTGCTTACAGTCTGGGCGGTGCCGCGCCTGATCATGCAGGTGCTGATGAACGGGCCTATGGCGCAAAAGATGAATATGCGTAACCAGGCGGCTTTTCCGCCGCCGGTCGATGCACAGTCGCGTAGCGTGGTCATGCCCAGCCCGGACTTGCTGTATTCGGTTTGCGTGTTTGACCTGACCGACGGTCCGGTGCGCGTGCGTGCCGCGCCGCAATTGCCGGCTTACTGGTCGATTGCCTTGTACAGCGCCAATAGCGACAACTTTTTTGTGCGCAATGACCGGCAAGCACAAGGCGCGCCCATTGACCTGTGGCTAGTGCCCGCAGGCGGCACCAAGGGCACTATCACGGTTCCCCAAGGCGCGCAGGTGGTGGTCAGCCCGTCCGGTACCGGCTTCTTGTTGATGCGTGTGTTGGCTTCGGATTACCAGGCCGACCAAGTGCAATTGGAATCGGCCCGCCGCACCTTGCGCTGCGAGCCAGCCAAAGCCCTCTGAATAGAAGCTGCGCATGCTGGCCGCCTTCCTGCGTCGCTGGTTTTTTTGGCAGACCCTGGGCTATGGCGCCCTCAGCGCTTACTTGGTTTGGGTGTGGCAATGGCAGGCATGGTGGCTGCTGGTCGCGTGGCTCGCGCTGCCTTTGCTGATCTTGGGGGTATGGACCGCAAAACTCACTCTGCGTTCCCGCCCGCTAGGCTCTGGTGGTTGGGTCTGGTGGAAGGCTATCGCGGGCGAGACCTGGGCGATTTACCGCTTGTTGGTCTGGGCTATGCCCTGGGCCCGTGCCAATTCGCAAATGCTGCAAGCCGGCGCCCAACATCAGCAATTACCAATGTTGTTGATCCATGGCTATTGCTGCAACCATGGTGTGTGGCGTGATATGGCGCCGCGCTTGCACGCCCTGGGCCATACCGTGCTGGCTATCAACTTAGAGCCATTTTTTTGTTCCATTGATGACTATGCGCTTCAGGTAGAGCAAGCGGTAGCGCAACTACGCGCCCAAACCGGTCAGCAGCGTGTGGCTCTGGTGGGCCATAGCATGGGCGGCCTGGTGATACGCGCCTGGATGCGCGCCTATGGCGACGCGCAAGTCGCCGTCGCAGTGACGCTGGGCAGTCCACACCAGGGCACCCAAATCACGCCCCATGCCAAGTTAGCCAACGCCCGCCAAATGGTCTGGGCCAACGACTGGCTGCAAGCCTTGCAAGCCAGCGAAAGCCCCCAGCGCCGCGCCCTGCTGCGCCTTGCATTGACCGCGCAAGACGCTATTGTTTTTCCACAAACTGAACAAACCCTGCCCGGCTTGGATGCGCAGGTGTTCAGGGGGATCGGGCATTTGCAACTGTGTACTGATGCACGGGTGTTTGCGTGGGTGGCAGCGCAACTGCATGCGTGCGAGAAGCAACAAGCCATACGCTAGGATGCTGGCTTTAGGTTGGATCGCATGCCCCCCTTAGAAGATTCTCCGGCTCCGATTACAGCCGGTTGCAGCCCTGCCAGCTTGCCCCGCTCTGCATCCCTCGCCGCCCTGTTCTGGGCCATCAGCGGTATCGCGCTGCAAGGCTTTGGTGGGGTGTTGGCGGTCGTGCAGCGCGAGCTGGTCGAGAAAAAGCAGTGGCTCACGACCGAGGAATTTGTCGAGGACTGGGCGGTCTCGCAAATCATGCCTGGTCCCAATGTGGTGAACCTGGCCCTCATCATCGGTGACCGCTATTTCGGCTGGCGGGGTGCTTTAGTGGCCTTGGCGGGCATGCTCACCTTTCCGCTTATTGTGGTCATGGCGTTGACGATTGGACTTGCCGGCATCGGGCATCTGCCCGCAGTGCAAGGTGCTTTGCGGGGCATGGGCGCAGTGTCTGCGGGCTTGATTGCGGGCACCGGCATCCGTTTGGTGCCGGCCTTGCGCAGCAATGCCATGGGCAAGCTAGCCTGCGCGTTGATCGCCGGACTGGTATTTGTCGCCATCGCATTTTTACGGGTGCCACTGGCCTGGACTCTACTGGGCATTGGCCTGCCAGCATTTTTTTGGGCCTTACACCGTATCCGCACTTTGGCCACTGCGCCGCAGGAGCTTGCATGACCGGGTTTGGCTACGGCAATTTAGTGGACTTGCTTGGCTGTTTTGTCACTCTGTCCTTGCTGTCGGTGGGCGGCGCGATTACCACCGTGCCCGAAATGCACCGTTATCTGGTGGCACAAAACCCCTGGTTGACGGACAGCCAGTTCAGCGCTTCGATTGCTCTGGCGCAAGCGGCACCTGGACCCAATGTTCTCTTCGTGGCGGTCCTGGGCTGGAATGTGGGAATGGCGTCAGGCGGCGGCCCGGCCAATGGCCCCTTGCCATGGGCCTTGGCCAGCGCGGCCATGGCGGTGTCCATGGTGGGTATCATCATTCCCAGCACCACGCTCACTTTTTTTGCCGCCCGCTGGGGTCAGCGCAATCGCGAACGCCCTGAGGTGCGCGCATTCAAGCAATCTATGGCCCCAGTGGTGATAGCCCTGCTGATAGCTACCGGCTGGCTGCTTACAGCGAGCCATAACAATTTGCAGCAAGCGCCCTTGCTCTGGCTGCTTACCGTCGCGTCGGCGCTGTTGGTGTGGAAAACGCGTATCCACTTGCTGTGGCTCATCGGGGCCGGCGCGCTTGCAGGGTTTTTGGGCTTGGTGTGAGCCATGCCTTTGCACTTATCCGCCCTTTGATAAGCGTCCATGGCTTTTTGCGTATTAGCCGCTCGCGAGCATTCCTAATCGTTTGAGCCGTGCGGCTTCGACGATCTCGATCCAATAACCATCGGGGTCTTTGTTGAACGCAACATCTTTCATCTTGCCTTGGTCCGGTCGTTTCACGTATTGCACCTGGTTTTCGTCAAACCCGCCTGACCTGGGACTTACCCACGCGTTTTGGTAACCCTTAGTTTGGGTTCTCGAAAAACACGTAATTCGTAGCGTAGTCGCTGATCTCGAAATAGACTTTTTTCTCGGCCGCGTCGGCTTGCATATTCTGGTTTTCATCCAGCACGCCGTAACCGAAGCGGTAAGGACGCGGCTTGTTGTCGTCTGTGCCCATGGCGGTGCTGAGTTTGTCCACTTTGAGAAAGCGCCGTACCAGTTTGTCACCGGCATAGACCTCCAACACGCCGTTGGTGCCAGTCCAGTTTTGGATGTCACGGCCCAATTTGTTTTGCTGCTCCTGGGTGCAGGCACCCAAGGCCAGCACAAGTGCCACAGCGCTTGCGCCAAGAACGAGATACTTCATTTTGAAACTATTTTTCATGGTTTTCCTCCGGGGTGAATAGCTAGCCCGCTGCGCTGGCGCAGCACTTCATACAAACATATGCCACTGGCGACCGACACATTGAGACTTTCTACCGCCCCGCGCATCGGCAGGCTGACCAGTTGGTCGCAGGTTTTGGCCGTCAATTGGCGCATGCCGTCGCCCTCGGCGCCTAACACCAGTGCAGTCGGGCCGCGAAAATCAGCCTCGTACAAGGTCCGTGGCGCAGCATCGCTGGTGCCGGTAATCCAGATATTGCGCTCTTTAAGCTCCATTAAAGTGCGCGCTAGATTGGTCACCATAAAGTAAGCCACCGTTTCGGCTGCACCGCTGGCCACTTTGGCCACCGTGGCATTGATACCTGCCGCGTGGTCTTTGGGGGCGATCACAGCATGCGCGCCCGCACCGTCGGCCACACGCAAACAGGCACCCAGGTTATGTGGATCGGTAACGCCGTCGAGCACCAGCAGCAAGGGCGCCTGTCTTTCCTGCACCGGTAAAGCGGCCTGCGCCGATTCCAGGTCCTCCAACAGGGTATCAAGCGAACGCGCCTGCGGCAAAGGCCGCGTGCGCGCCGCAACGCCCTGGTGGCCATGGCTGCCGCAGAGTTTGGATAAACGCATGCCGTCCGCCTCGATAAGCCGCACACCGGCTTCATGCGCTTTTTCTAGAAACTGCCGCATACGGGCGTCGCGTCGGGTGGGCTCGTAGTACAGCTCGACAATCGACTGCGGCGCAATTTTCAGGCGCACCCCCAGCGCATGAAAACCAAAAAGTATGTGGGAAACGGACATCGCCCGATTATCGCGGCTGGCCGCGGCGCTGCCGCCTGCTCAGGCGAGCGAGGCCTGTGTGCTGACATCCGACGCCAGGCGTCCGGCTTCAATCGTCAGGCAGCGCATGCAGCGCTGGGCGATAGCGCGGTCATGGGTCACCAACACCAGCGTCGTCCCCAACTCGCGGTTGAGCTCGAACATTAGCGCCATGATGGTCTCGCCGGTGGCAAAGTCCAAACTGCCTGTGGGCTCGTCGGCCAGCAAGACGGCGGGTTGCACTACAAAAGCGCGGGCCAGCGCGACCCGCTGCTGTTCGCCACCACTGAGCACCTTGGGGTAAGCCTGTAGCCGCTGCGACAGGCCTACACGCTCCAGCATGGCGGCAGCTAACTTGCGCGCGTCTTTGCGCCCCGATAGTTCCAGCGGAAGCATCACGTTTTCCAGCGCCGTCAAATTGCCCAACAGTTGAAAGCTTTGGAACACAAAGCCAATTTGACGCGCCCGCAAGGCGGCGCGCCCGTCTTCGTCCAATGCAAACAAGTCCTGCCCGGCGATATGCACCGTGCCGCTGGTGGGCGTGTCCAGGCCCGCGATGATGGACAGCAGCGTACTTTTGCCGGACCCCGACGCACCCACGATGGCGACCGCCTCGCGCGCCTGTAGCGAAAAGTCGATGTTGTGGAGGATTTGCAGGGTGCCGGTGGAGTCGCTCACCGACTTGCAGACTTGGCTTACCGCGATAATTGAATCAGACATGGAACTTTTAATGAATCGCAGGTACTTTAACGTAAGCGCACTTGGCCTTTTGCTCTTTGGCAGCTTTGCGGCCCAGGCCAAAGCACAGGCGACGCTGCTGGTGGTGGGCGATTCGCTCAGTGCCGAGTACGGCCTCAAACGCGGAAGCGGCTGGGTCGCCCTGATGGATAAGCGTTTGCGCGACGAGGGCAAGACCATCACTGTGGTCAACGCCAGCATAAGCGGCGACACCACCTCAGGCGGCCTGTCGCGCCTGCCGGCGCTGCTCAAGCAGCACCAACCCAAGTTGGTACTTATTGAGCTGGGCGGCAATGATGCCTTGCGTGGCCTGCCCCTAAAAACCAGCCAGGACAATTTGGAGGCTATGGTAAAGGCGGCGCAAAGCCAGGGCGCCAAGGTGCTGCTATTGGGCATGCAAGTGCCACCCAATTACGGGCTGCAGTACGCCGCCGAGTTCAGCGGGATGTTCGCCGAAGTAGCCAAACGCCATAAGGCTGGCCTAGTGCCCTTCTTTCTCAAGGGTGTGGCCGATACCGAGAATGCCGACGCGATGTTCCAGAGCGACCGTATCCACCCGGTGGAAGCAGCGCATCCGATCATGCTGGGCAATGTGTGGCCAGCCTTGAGAAAGCTGCTGCCATGAGTTTGCAATTCGTCAACCCGCGCGAGGTCATTGACCGATACAACACCTTTGACAGCATCATTGATGCCCGCAGTGAGTCTGAGCACGCGCTGGACCATCTGCCTGGAGCTATCAACTGGCCCACACTGAATGACAGTGAACGCCAGGCGATTGGCACCATGTACAAGCAAGTTAATGCCTTTGAAGCCAAAAAGCGTGGCGCGGCCATTGCGGCACGCAATATCGCCAGCCATATTGAAACCCATGTACTGGACAAACCGCGCGCCTGGGCGCCGCTAGCCTACTGTTGGCGGGGCGGTAAGCGCAGCGGCGCACTCTCCTTGATCCTGGACCAGATCGGCTTTCGGGTCAGCCTGGTCGAAGGTGGCTACAAGGCCTTTCGCGCAGAAATGCTGCTCGACATAGAGCGCCTGGCCGGACAATTGCAATTCAAGGTGATTTGCGGCACCACCGGTTCAGGCAAAACAAGGCTGCTGCAGGCCTTGCTTGCCCAAGGTGCGCAGGTGCTGGATCTGGAAGACCTGGCGCAACACCGCAGCTCGGTTTTGGGCGCGATTCCCGGTCAGGCGCAACCCAGCCAAAAGCGTTTTGATACCATGGTCTGGGACGCTTTGCGTGGTTTTGACCCTGAGCGCCCGGTGTTTGTGGAAAGCGAGAGCAAAAAAGTAGGCAATGTAGCGATTCACATGGGCCTGCTGGAGGCCATGCGCGCAAGCGCCTGCGTGTTCATCGAACTGCCGCTGCCCGAGCGCGTGGCGCTGCTGTTGGAAGATTACACGTTTTTTCTGCGCAACCCTGAGTATTTTTGCCAGCGGCTAGAGGCGCTGACAGCGCAGCGCGGCAAGGCCACGGTTCAAGCCTGGCAAGACGCGGTCAAGCAGGGGGACTTTGCAAGTGTGGTGCGCTCGCTGCTAACCGATCACTACGATCCGGTGTACCTGCAATCCATGCAGCGCAATTTTGTGCAATACGCCCAGGCGCAGCGCCTGAATTTGAGCGACCGCGGCGTTTCGGCTGTGGGCCAGGCAGCAGCCGGGCTGGTTTAGTTGTTTACCGGGCCGGCATCGGCCTGGGGTGGAGTGTAAGACGGCGTAAGGGCGTCTTCGGCACTGGATTCACCCGTATCGCCAGCATCTTTGCGCTCGGTCTTGCTCTTGAGCTTGTCTTCTTTTTTACGCTTTTTAGCCAGTTCCTTCTGGCGCTTTTCGTAACCGTAATTAGGTGTTGCCAAGATCGTCTTTCGTAAATGTGGGCTCACTTTAACACCACTCCCGAGGCTGGACTGTATGACGGCCCAGCCGCCAAAATGCAGGCAGGTCTGGCCCTGAAAATCGATAGGGAACGGCGATTAAATAAAAAACTGTTTTTTATTCGATAAAATTGAAATTAATATAATTACACTAAGCGTTTCCTGCCACCTATCCACCCAAAGCTGAGCGTGCAAACCTCCCAATTGCTGACCCATGCAAGCCTTGGCACAGCGGCGGCCGCTGCGCGCAGCATGCCAAGGCATCGCATCGGAATGCTGCTGGTGATTGCACTATGCAACAGCGCCTTCGCCGGCGAACTGAACTTCGCCACCATTGCAGTAGTCGAGCCTGCAGAAGCGATGCGCTATGCCTGGATAAGTGGACTATGCGCCGCCTTGGCGCTGGTATTTACCTTTTTGTGGGTCGCGACTGGACAAAAAGCCTTTGGCTGGTATCTGGGCACGGTGCTTGCGGCTAGCTGGCGCATCGGAGAAAACAGTGGGCATTTGCCCGCGCTATTGCCCTGGAGCGGACACGCGCTAGCAACGGTGGCGCATTTGCTCGCCGATTCGGCCTTGCTGTTTTTTACCGTCGGCCTGTTACTCCATGCACTGGGTCAAAAAGCGGCCGATCTGCCCTACCGGCGCGTCTTGTACGCAGCAGGAGTACCCAGCCTGGTGCTTGCGGCACTGACACCCTGGCCCATGCTGGCGACGGTGGTGCTGCATAGTGGTTTACCTTTGGCCTATGGAGTGTTGTTGCTGCTGACCGCCTGGCTAGCAATGCGTGGTGAGCGCGTGTTTCTGTGGTACTGCATGGGCCTGTTGGTGCCGCTGGTCAGTTTGTATCTGCAGCATCTGCCGCAAGCTTTAGGGGTCGGCACTGTCTTTCTGAGCAGCTACCGCATGGACAACGCGCTGGTGCAGGGCCTGGTCGTGCTGGCGGGTGCGATTGCCTATCAGGAAGTGCGCCAGCGCCAGACCCATATGCGCGAATTGCGCGGCTTGCTGCAAGAGCAAAACCTGGCTTTGGAAAAAGCACGCCAAGCCGAAATCGACCTGGAGTCGCAGGTCTCCCAACGCACGCGGGAACTGGCGATGGCGGCGCGACGTCTGGAGGCACTCAGCACCGTAGACGGCATGACGGGGGTGGCTAACCGCCGCCGCTTTGACGAAACATTGCAAGTGGAATGGGGCCGCGCCGCGCGCGACAAGCGCCCCTTGTCGGTCGCGCTCATCGATGTGGACTGGTTTAAAAGCTATAACGACCGCTACGGACACCCAGCGGGTGATGCTTGCCTGCGCCAATTGGCACGGGTGTTTGAAGCCGGCGTGATGCGCAGCGGTGATTTGATAGCGCGCTATGGCGGGGAAGAATTTGTGCTGATCGCGCCAGATACCGATTTGAACGGTATCAATACGATTGCCAGCTACTTATGCCAGGAAGTGTTTGCCCTGGCCCTGGAGCATGAAGACTCGCCCTATGGCCGCGTATCGGTCAGCATCGGTGTGGCCACGAGCTACCCGCACCATGGCTCCAAACCTCTACAGCTGGTACAGCAGGCTGATACGGCCTTGTACCGCGCCAAACAACAGGGTCGCCACCGCGTGGCAGGCCCCGAAGGCGAAAACGAGAAGGCTTAGAAGTTCAGCGTGCGCTTGTCCACGGCCAGGGCGGCTTCCTTGGTCGCTTCGCTGAGCGAAGGATGGGCATGGCAAATCCGTGCAATGTCTTCGGCGCTGGCCTTGAATTCCATCGCCACCACAGCCTCCGAAATCAGCTCGGACACCTGCGGGCCGACCATATGCACGCCCAATATTTCATCGGTTATGGCATCTGCCAGAAACTTCACCATCCCCGTGGTATCGCCCAGGGCACGGGCGCGTCCGTTTGCAAGGAAGGGAAAGGTACCGGCTTTGTAGGCCACACCATCGGCCTTGAGCTGCTGTTCGGTACGGCCCACCCAGGCGATCTCAGGGCTGGTATAAATCACCCAGGGAATGGTGTTGAAGTTGACATGCCCGTGCTGGCCGGCAATGCGCTCGGCCACGGCAACGCCCTCTTCTTCGGCTTTGTGCGCCAGCATCGGGCCGCGCACCACATCACCCACCGCCCAGATACCGGACACATTGGTTTTGCAATCGGCGTCCACCACGATGGCACCGCGCTCGTCGAGCGCCAGACCCACCGCTTGCGCGTTCAGCCCGGTGGTATTGGGCACCCGGCCAACGGAGACAATCAGCTTGTCAACGTCCAGGGTTTGCGCCTCGCCTTTCGCGTTGGTGTAGGCAATCGACACGCCTTTTTTGCCAGGCTTGATGTCGCCCACTTGGACGCCCAGTTCGATGTGCAAGCCCTGTTTGTCAAAGGCTTTTTTTGCCTCTTTAGCAATTTGCTGGTCCACCGCGCCCAAGAATATGGGTAAGCCTTCCAAAATTGTGACCTGCGCGCCCAGACGGCGCCAGACCGAGCCCATTTCCAGGCCGATGACGCCAGAGCCAACCAGGGCCAGCTTTTTAGGTACTGCGCCCAGGCGCAGCGCGCCGTCGTTAGACAGTATGTTGACTTCGTCAAAGGGCACACCAGCCAAGGCTCGCGCATGGGAGCCGGTGGCAATGATGACATGCTTAGCCGCCAGGCTTTGCGCCGATTCACCGCTCAGCTCTACGGTATGCAGACCGTTTTGGGACGCTGCTAAGCCACCCCTCCCATGGAAAAAGGTGACCTTGTTTTTCTTGAACAAATACAAAATACCATCGTTGTTTTGCTGTACCACCGCGTCCTTACGCGCCAGCATTTGCGGTACATCCATGGACACGCCCGTAGCGCTGATTCCGTGGTCGGCAAAATGGTGCAGGGCATGGTCAAAGTGCTCGCTGGACTGCAATAAAGCCTTGGAAGGAATACATCCGACATTGGTGCAAGTGCCGCCGGGGGCGGGGCCGCCCTTAGCGTTTTTCCATTCGTCGATGCAAGCAACCTTAAAACCCAACTGGGCCGCGCGGATCGCTGCGATATAGCCGCCGGGCCCAGCGCCGATGACGATGACGTCAAATTCTGTGCTCATGGTGTGCGCCCGTTCAAATATCAAACAAGAGGCGCGACGGGTCTTCCATCGCCTCTTTGATGGCCACCAGGCCAAGCACGGCTTCGCGCCCGTCGATGATGCGGTGGTCGTAGCTCATGGCAAAGTAGTTCATGGGCCGCACTACCACTTGCCCATTTTCAACCACGGCACGGTCTTTGGTGGCATGCACGCCCAAAATCGCCGACTGCGGCGGGTTGATGATGGGTGTGGACAGCATGGAGCCAAAGGTGCCGCCATTTGAGATGGAAAACGTGCCGCCGGTCATGTCGTCCATGCCGAGCTTGCCGTCGCGCGCCTTGGCGCCGAACTCGGCAATTTTTTTCTCGATATCGGCAAAACTCATTTGGTCTGCGTTGCGCAAAATCGGCACTACCAGGCCACGCGGCGAGCCCACAGCAATGCCGATGTCAAAGTAGCCGTGATACACAATGTCATTGCCGTCCACCGATGCGTTGAGGACGGGGTATTTCTTTAAAGCGTGCACCGCCGATTTGACAAAAAAGCTCATGAAGCCTAACTTGATGCCGTGCTCTTTTTCAAATCGTTCCTGGAACTTCTTGCGCATCTCCATGACCGGGGCCATGTTGATTTCATTGAAAGTCGTGAGAATGGCGTTGGTGGCCTGCGATTGCAAGAGACGCTCGGCGACGCGGGCGCGCAAGCGGCTCATGGGAACACGCTGCTCGGGGCGCTCGCCGAGACCCACGTTGGCCGGGGCCGACACTTGCGGCAAAGTGGTTTGTGGTACGCCCGTAGGGATGATCGCTGCGGGCGCAAAAGACGGCGTTTGCAAGGCCTGCAACACGTCGCCTTTGGTGACGCGGCCATCTTTGCCAGTGCCTGCCACCGAGCCCGCAGCTAATTGATTGTCTGCCATGAGCTTGGCTGCGGCAGGCATCAAGATATCGGCTTTGCTGGCCGCTGGTGCTGGGGTCGCAGCGGTGGGCACGGCTGCCACTGGCTTTGAAGCCGGCGCAGTTGCAACTTTGCCATCCGTGTCAATACGGGCGATCAGCTGTTCGGCCTTGACCATGCCACCATCGGCCACCAAGATTTCAGCTAGGACACCAGCCGAAGGTGCAGGAACTTCGAGCACGACTTTGTCGGTCTCGATGTCGATCAGGATTTCATCTACGGCGACACTGTCGCCTACTTTTTTCTTCCACTGCAACATAGTGGCTTCTGCCACAGATTCAGACAGCTGGGGAACTTTTACTTCAACGATGGCCATACGATTCTTTCAATGAGTTTGCGTGTCGGGGTGTTGCATTACTTGGACAACACCACGCCTTTGAGCTTGCCGAATGCGCCATCGACAAGCGCTTTTTGCTGCTCCTGGTGCAGGTGCGAATAGCCCACCGCCGGAGAAGCCGAAGCGGCACGGCCGGAATAGCCAAGCTTTTGACCATCCAACATGTTTTCATGGATGTAATGCTGCACAAAAAACCACGCTCCCTGGTTCTGCGGTTCGTCCTGGGCCCAGACGATTTCTGTGGCGTTCGGGTACTTTTTGATCTCGCTGGCAAAAGCCTTGTGGGCAAACGGATAGAGCTGTTCGATGCGCACAATGGCAACATCATCCGAACCGCGCTCCTCGCGCTTTTTCACCAGGTCGTAATAAACCTTTCCAGAGCAGACCACCATACGCTTGACCTTTTCGGGCTTGATCTCTTTAAGCTCGCCGATCACGGTCTGGAAGCCGCCACGGGTGAAGTCGCTCAAGGCAGAGGTGGCATCTTTGTTGCGCAGCAGCGATTTGGGCGTCATGATGACCAAGGGCTTGCGCAAATTGCGCACCATTTGGCGGCGCAACACATGGAAAATTTGGCTGGCAGTGGTGGGCTGCACGATTTGCATATTGGTATCCGCCGCGAGCTGCATAAAGCGCTCCAAGCGCGCTGAACTGTGCTCCGGGCCCTGGCCTTCATATCCGTGCGGCAGCATCAAGGTCAGGCCATTGACACGGCCCCACTTGACTTCGCCCGAGGCGATGAACTGGTCGATCACCACTTGCGCGCCATTGGCAAAGTCACCGAACTGCGCTTCCCAGATCACCATGGTGTTGGGGTCGTTGGAGGCATAGCCGTACTCAAAGCCCAGCACGGCCTCTTCAGACAGGATCGAGTCGATCACCACAAACGGGGCTTGTCCATCGACGACGTTTTGCAAGGGCACATAGGTGCCTACGTCCCATTTTTCGCGGTTCTGGTCATGGATAACGGCGTGGCGATGGGTAAAGGTGCCCCTTCCGCTGTCTTCGCCGGAAAGCCGCACCGGGTAGCCGCTGGCCACGAGCGACGCAAGCGCCATATGCTCGCCCATGCCCCAATCGACCGGAATATCGCCCCGACCCATGGCTGCGCGGTCGTCATAAACCTTGCGCACCAGCTGGTGCGGGGTCACGGTGGACGGAATCGTCGTCAGGCGTTCAGCCAAGCGCTTCCATTCGCCCAGCGGCAGCGCGGTATCGCCGACATCGGTCCACTTTTTACCCAAAAACGGGCCCCAGTCTACAGTGAACTTGGTCTTGAAATTGGTCAAGACAGGATCGGCCGCGTGGCGGCCTTCGTCTAATGCAGCGCGGTAGGCTTTGGCCATGTCGTCGCCCAAAGTCTCCCCTAGGCCTTGCGCGGTCAACTTGTCAGCAAAGAGCTTGCGGGTACCCGGATGCGCGCCAATTTTTTTATACATCAAGGGTTGCGTCAGGCTGGGCGTGTCCTGCTCGTTATGGCCTAGCTTGCGAAAGCAAATAATGTCCACCACCACGTCCTTGCGGAACTTCATGCGGTATTCCAAGGCAAACTGTGTGGCCAGCACCACGGCTTCGGGGTCGTCGGCATTGACATGCAATACCGGCGCTTCCACCATCTTGACGATGTCGGTGCAAAAGGCGCTGGAGCGCATATCGCGCGGGTCCGAGGTGGTAAAGCCGATTTGGTTGTTGATGATGATGTGCACCGTGCCGCCGGTGGTGTAGCCTCGGGTCTGGGCCAGCGCCAGGGTTTCCTGGTTGACGCCTTGGCCGCCAAAGGCGGCATCACCGTGCACCAGCACGGGCAGCACTTGCTTGCCCTGAGGGTCAGAGCGCCGGTCCATGCGCGC
>CANNEW010000031.1 GCA_947503685.1 Comamonadaceae bacterium
AGCACGATGGCCGACGACGTACCCACATCCCCCCCACATGCTGCCGATGTGCAGGCGGCTGATAAGCGGGCCGAATTGCGCCGCGCGGCGCTGGAGTACCACCAATACCCCAGCCCGGGCAAAATTTCCATCGCGCCGACCACCCAACTGATCAATCAGCACGATCTGGCGCTGGCCTATTCGCCCGGCGTTGCTGCGCCCTGCGAAGAAATCGTCAAAGACCCGAATAACGCCTTTAAGTACACCAGCCGCGGCAATCTGGTCGCGGTCATAACCAACGGTACGGCGGTACTCGGATTGGGCGACATCGGCCCCCTGGCGGCCAAGCCGGTGATGGAGGGCAAGGCGGTTTTGTTCAAAAAGTTCGCCGGTATCGATGTGTTTGACATCGAGATCAACGAAAAGCACGACCTGGACAAGTTGGTGGACATCATTGCCTCGCTGGAGCCCACCTTTGGCGGTATCAACCTAGAAGATATCAAAGCGCCGGATTGCTTTTACGTGGAGCGCCAGTTGCGCCAGCGCATGAAGATACCGGTGTTCCACGATGACCAACATGGCACCGCCATCGTGGTGGGCGCGGCATTGCTTAATGGCCTCAAAGTCGTGGGCAAAGAACTCAAAGACATCAAACTCGTCACCTCCGGCGCGGGTGCCGCGGCGCTGGCCTGCCTGAGCCTGTTGGTCAAACTGGGTGTGCCGCGTAAAAACATTTTTGTTACCGATTTGGCTGGCGTGGTCTACGAAGGCCGCACTGAGTTGATGGATGCGGACAAGATCGAGTTTTCCCAAAAAACCGATGCCCGCACCCTGCGTGAAGTGATGGTGGGGGCCGATGTGTTTCTGGGTCTATCCGCAGGCGGCGTGCTCAAGCCCAATATGGTGCAAAGCATGGCGTCACGCCCCTTGATTTTTGCGCTGGCCAATCCCACACCTGAAATCCTGCCCGAAGAAGTCAAAGCCGTGCGCGATGACGCCATCATGGCCACTGGGCGCAGCGATTACCCCAACCAGGTCAACAATGTTTTGTGTTTTCCCTACATCTTTAGGGGCGCACTCGATGCCGGTGCATCCACCATCACCGTAGAGATGGAAATCGCAGCGGTTTATGCCATTGCCGAATTGGCGCAGGCGGAGCAAAGCGAAGTCGTGGCCGCCGCGTATGCCGGCGAACAACTGGCTTTCGGCCCCGAGTACCTGATTCCCAAACCCTTTGATCCGCGCCTGATGATCAAAATTGCGCCGGCGGTAGCCAAAGCGGCGGCAGACAGCGGCGTGGCATTGCGCCCGGTAGAGGACTTGCAGGCTTACCGCGAGCAGTTACAAAGTTTTGTTTATGCATCGGGCACCACGATGAAGCCGATTTTTGCAGCGGCGAAAAATGGTTTGAAAAAGCGCGTCGCCTTTGCCGAAGGCGAAGACGAGCGGGTGCTGCGTGCGGTACAAATCATTGTCGATGAAGGCATTGCCATGCCCACGCTCATAGGCCGGCCTGTCATCATCGCCGAGCGCGTCGAAAAATTTGGCCTGCGCCTGCGCCAAGGCCAGGACTATGCCGTGGTCAACGTGGAAAGCGACGAGCGTTACCGCGACTTCTGGCAGACCTACCACCGCATGACCGAGCGCAAAGGCGTGACGGTGCAAGTGGCCAAAATTGAAATGCGCCGGCGCCTGACGCTGATCGGCTCCATGCTGCTGCACAAAGGCTATGTGGACGGCTTGATTTGCGGCACTTGGGGCACCACCGCGCTGCACCTGGGCTATATCGACCAGGTCATTGGCAAGCGCCAGGGGGGCAGCGGCGATGTGCCCATTTATGCGTGTATGAACGGGCTCATGCTGCCCGGACGTCAGTTGTTCTTGGTGGACACGCATGTCAACTACGACCCCAACGCCGCCGAGTTGGCGCGTATCACCATCATGGCTGCCGAAGAAATGATGCGCTTTGGCTTCAAGCCCAAGGCCGCCTTGCTCAGCCATTCCAATTTCGGCAGCAGCAATGAGCCCAGCGCCGTCAAGATGCGCCACACCCTGGAAATTCTGCGCCGCGACGCGCCATGGCTAGAAGTGGACGGCGAAATGCATGGCGATGTGGCGCTGGACGGCAATGCGCGGCTGGCCCTCATGCCCAACACCACCCTCTTGGGCGATGCCAATTTGCTGGTGTTGCCCAACATCGATGCAGCCAATATCGCCTACAACCTGCTTAAAACCGCTGCCGGCGGCAATATTGCCATCGGACCGGTTCTGCTCGGCGCGGCCAAGCCGGTGCATGTGCTGACCGCCAGCACGACCGTGCGGCGTATCGTCAATATGACGGCGCTGACGGTGGCTGATGCCAACGCCAACCGCTGAAGTCCACGCCGTGCCCGCCGGGCGCGGCCTATTTTTGTAAAAGAGTGCGCCCGTGAAGCAAAGTTTTCAATTGGATTTACCTGGGCGCCAACGCGAGCGCTGGCTGGACGCCAGCAAGCACACGGTGCGCAAATACGTAGCACGCCAGCGCCGCGCGCCCTTGCCGGAAGGAAGCGACTACTGGGACTTTGCCTGCCGTTTCGGCAGCACCGAGCAGGAATCTACCGAAGTCCACTTTGCCACCCTGATCGCTCTGATGGATGCCGCCGCCGCGCGGGGTGAAAACGCATTTTTCGTCAGCATTCGTGGCCATGCGGCGGTGCGCGGCCCGCAAAGCAAGCCATCAACCACCCTGGCGATAGAGGGCTCGGGGTCAGAGACTCTAGCTCAATAGTCATCTAAGTAAAGCATGGATGACTTTTACGGGGAGAATAGCCTGCCGAGCTTAGTTTTCATCACCTAGCAAAAGCCCTTAAGTGCAAACCCTGATATTTTTGGCCCTTGGGGTGTTTGGGCTATTGCCTTTTCCCACCAGATGGGAGACAATCGATTTCGAGGTTTTTGGTGTTTTTCGATTGTTGACTGGTTTTAAGGTGTTTTCGGTGACTAATTCGTTGTCGAAGCCTGTTTGGGGAAGCCGAGCTTTTCCCGGATGGTGGAATCTAGTGTCCCGCCTTGCCAAGCCCATGCTGCTTTGTAGCAGTCTGCTGATAGCGCTTGCTGCACCTGCACAACAGGACTTCGCAACCCTGAGTGCCAGTATCTCTGAGCAGGAGCTGCCGGCACAGGGTTTGGAGACTTACCGCAATATTCGAAAAGGTGGACCATTCCCTTTTGATAAGGACGGTGTGGTATTTGGTAACCGAGAGCGTTTACTTCCGCTTCAAAAACGTGGTTTTTACCGGGAATACACCGTCCGAACCCCTGGGGAACGCAATCGCGGACCCCGAAGAATCGTGTGTGGTGGACCAGCAACAGTACCTGAAGCTTGTTACTACACGGCCGATCACTATGCGAGTTTTCGCAAGATCGTGCCCTGAGTTGTTGTTTTTTTGAGAAAGTGAATCGGGGATGGATACGCCACTTCGAACTGTCAGAACGAATATCGTTCAATCGATACGCGCTTTTCGTGTGTCGGACTTGCAGGATGCAGCCCAAGATCTGGGCCAGCATTTTCTGTACGCCAATCTGGGAAGCGCCCAGACCAAGCAAGATGTTTTGGACATGATCGGCGCCCAGTTCATGCTGTCAGCCAATGCTGGCAAGAATTTTGACGCCTTGTATGACAATATGACCGACCCGCTGCACAAATCAGGCCCTCAGCCTGGTTTTTTAGCTGTGCTCGAGCATATTCCGGCCAATGTCAAGTTTGACAAAGAGGCCCGCGAACAACTACTCGATATCTTCCGCGACACCGCCGATTACTGGGCGGAACGAAAGATACCGTTTAGGTGCTTCTATTCTTTTCTGTAGCCCGTTCTGCACAAACCAGCCAAGCAGAACGGGCGAATCAGGCAAACAGCGGTACCGAGGCACAAAGCACTGCCGGAACCGATTTAACAGGGATTGCAGAAAAGCTGCCTGGGGATTTTTTAATTGACGTGTCGCCCTTAGCTTTGCGGATGAGCAGTCCGTTCAACGCAGGGTACTGGTTGGCGGCGGCATAGGCTGCGGTCGGCCGCCTCGGCGCCGCGCGCTTTTGGAAGAAAAAAGCCCGTTTATCGACGGGCTTTTTTTTATCTTTTTTGCTTGACCATCCAAGCAAACCTCGTTTCCTTCGCAGGCAATGATCGAACCGGAATATTGCATCGCCTCCTTGGGACTTTGCGCCCTGCAAGCTGGGGACTCAGGCTCGCGGCGAATTGCCCACGTGTTCCGCCTGGCGGTCTGCGTGGTAGCTGGAGCGCACCATGGCACCGACGGCCGCGTGTTGGAATCCCATGGCGTAGGCCTGGGTTTCCAACTGCTTAAAGGTATCGGGATGCACATAACGGCGCACCGGCAGGTGGCTGCTCGACGGCGCCAGGTACTGGCCGATGGTCAGCATGTCGATGTTGTGTGTCCGCATGTCCTGCATGACGGCCAGAATCTCTTCGTCGGTTTCCCCCAATCCCACCATCAGACCGCTTTTGGTCGGGATGTCAGGAAACTGCGCCTTGAATTTTTTGAGCAAATTGAGGGAAAACAAATAGTCCGAACCGGGCCGGGCTTCTTTGTACAGGCGTGGCACCGTTTCAATATTGTGATTCATCACATCGGGCGGCGCGCTTTGCAAAATCTTGAGGGCACGGTCATCCCGGCCCCGGAAGTCAGGCACCAGCACCTCAATACGGGTAGCCGGTGAAAGTTCCCGGATTTTTTGAATGCACTGCACAAAGTGGCTGGCACCGCCATCGCGTAAATCATCGCGGTCCACGCTGGTGATCACCACATAGCTTAGCCGCAGCGCTGCAATAGTGCGCGCCAGATTGTCGGGCTCGTGCACGTCCAAAGCGTCGGGGCGCCCGTGGCCTACATCGCAAAACGGACAGCGGCGGGTGCATTTGTCGCCCATGATCATGAAGGTGGCCGTGCCCTTGCCAAAGCACTCGCCGATATTGGGGCAGGATGCCTCTTCGCAGACGGTGACCAGTTTATTGGCCCGCAAAATGTCCTTGATCTCATAAAAACGCGTGCCACTGGACGCAGCTTTCACCCGGATCCAGTCGGGTTTTTTCAAAACCTCGGTAGCAGCCTGCACTTTGATGGGTATGCGCGCCAGTTTTGCCCCCGCTTTTTGCTTGACCAAAGGGTCGTAGGCGGGGGTGGGTGGGCTGGATGGGTGCATGGGGGCTTTCAGGGGGACAGGGCGCTTTGCAAACGTGCAGCGAGTTGTGCCGCGGCTTCTTCCCAAGCGATGGTCACGCCGATTGTAGAAAGATCGATGGTGCGAAGGCCTGCGTAGCCGCAAGGGTTGATCAATTCAAAGGGCGCCAGGTCCATGCCCACATTCAGCGCTACGCCGTGGTAGGTGCAATGGCGGCTCACCTTGATACCCAGCGCAGCGATCTTGCCCAGCCCACTGAAATCGGGCGCCGCACCGGTCGACGAGGGTGTCAGGCGGCTATGGGCACCCGGATCTTCTGGCCGGACGTATATGCCGGGCGCCCCGCGTACGCGGTGGCCGGTTACCCCCCACACACCGAGGCTGCGGATCAGCGCTTCTTCAATGCGGAAAACATATTCTTTGACGAAATAGCCCGAGCGCCTTAAGTCCACCAGTGGATAGGCGACTATCTGACCGGGACCATGGTAGGTAATTTGGCCACCCCGGTCTGTCCTGACAATCGGTATATCTGGAGTGGCCAGCAGGTGCTGGCTACGACTGGAAATGCCCTCGGTAAAAGTCGGCGGGTGCTCGCAGATCCAAAGTTCATCGGCGGTATGCACTTGGCGTGCAGCGGTAAAGGCCTGCATGGCCTCTAGCGTAGGTCGGTAGTCGACCCGGCCCAGCATAACAATCCGCATGGGTGCCTATGATTAAAGGGCAACTTTGACCATCGGGTGTCCGGTCAGTGCCGAATACAAGCTGTCCAGCTGCGCGCGACTGGTGGCGCGCACGATCAGCGTGATGCCCAGGTATTTTTCTGTCTTGCTGGCCCTCAATTCCACCCTATGCGCCCCGAACTCTGGGTCGAAGCCCTGTGCCAGCCGGACCATGGTGTCCACAAATTCTGGATGGTGTTGACCGATCACTTTCACGGGAAAATCACAGGGGTAATTGATTAAAGAGTCGCGCTCAGTTGGCGCTTCTAAAGCCGCAACCATCGGAGGGACATCAAAACGATTTGTCATGGCGTGATTATCGGTGTTGCACGGCACATGTTAGGCACCGGCGCCCCAAAACGGGGGGTTTAACCAAAATGTTATATACTTGAAGGCTCTCATGCATGTTCGGGCTTACCGGGGTGTCAAAAAAAACGACAGAATTTTTGAAGGGTCATAAAGACCCTTGGCAGGAAGATTCTGAAGAGGATTTTGTTACCCTCACTTCAGCGCAGGCGCAGGCCTTGCGCGAACAGCAACCGGGTTGGTCAGCATTTCAAGTCGTGGCGCTTCAAGCGGTTTGCGGTTTGGTCTTTGCAGCTTTCGCGGGACTAGTGAGTAGCTGGGGCTGGTCGGTCGCGTACGGTGCGTTTGCGGTAGTGCTTCCCAATGCCTTGTTGGCACGCGGAATGACCCGAAAACCTACGTCGATTAACGTATTGTCTGCAGTAGCCGCTCTGTTAGTGTGGGAAATGGTCAAGGTGGCTCTAACGCTAGCGATGCTTTTTGGCGCACCTTTGTTTGTAAAGAATTTGAGTTGGCCCGCTTTATTGGTGGGCTTGGTGTTAACGATGAAAGTGCACTGGCTGACCTTGGCTTACAAGCCTAAGCAACCGGTGACAAACCAAGTCTAGGATCCAGGGAAATATGTCAGCTGAAAATGGACCGAACGCCGGTGAGTACATCGGCCATCACCTTACCCATCTGCAAAACAAGCCTATGGGTGGCATTGTTGACTTTTCCGTGTTCAATATGGATTCGCTTTTCTGGGCGATTTCACTTGGCGTAATCGGCTGCCTGTTCATGTGGCTTGCCGCGCGCCGCGCCACCTCGGGTGTGCCCGGGCGTTTACAAGCCGCAGTCGAGTTGCTGGTAGAAATGGTGGATGCCCAAGCGAAAAGCATTGTTCACAACGCCGAAAGCCGTAAATTTGTGGCGCCCCTGGCATTAACCGTGTTCGTCTGGATTTTCATGATGAACGCGATGGACTTGTTGCCCGTGGATCTGATCCCGATGATTTGGGAAGTGCTGTTCGTAGCCAATGGCGGCGATGCGCATCATGCCTACATGCGCGTTGTGCCTACTGCTGACTTGTCGGTAGCCATGGGCCTCTCGGTAAGCGTACTTATCATCTCCATCTACTACTGCGTGAAGATCAAAGGTCTGGGTGGCTGGATCCATGAGTTGTTCACCGCACCGTTTGGTGATCATTTCCTCCTTTACCCCTTCAACTTTGCCATGCAGATGATCGAATTCGTCGCCAAGACGGTCTCGCATGGCATGCGACTTTTCGGCAATATGTATGCCGGCGAGCTGATATTTTTGCTGGTTGCGCTCATGGGTGGCGCCATCTCGATGTCTTTCACCGGTATTGCTTTGTCCATTGGGCACATCATTGCCGGCACGGTGTGGGCGATCTTTCATATTTTGATCATCACGCTTCAAGCCTTTGTTTTCATGATGCTGACCCTCGTTTATGTGGGTCAGGCGCATGATCACCACTGATTTCGTTTTTCGTTTTTTTTAAGGAGCTATCATGGAACAACTCATCGGTTATGTTGCGCTTGCCGCAGGTTTGATCATCGGCCTTGGCGCCGCCGGCGCTTGTATCGGCATCGGCATCATGGGCAGCAAGTATCTTGAAGCTGCTGCGCGTCAGCCTGAATTGATGGGCGAACTGCAGACCAAAATGTTTTTGCTTGTGGGTCTGATTGACGCGGCCTTCATTATTGGAACCGGTGTTGCTTTGTGGTTCACCACGGCCAACCCCTTCCTCGGCCAGATCGCTAATCTGCCCAAGTAATTCCCCTGTTCAGTTACGGCTCAGACTGCCTTGCGGTCATGGCCCTCCGAAGTCATTCGGGAAAGGACGAGAAGTGAGTATTACTGGTACGCTGATTATTCAGATGATTGTGTTCCTGATTTTGGTCGGGTTCACGATGAAATACATTTGGCCTCCATTGGTCAAGGCGCTGGACGAGCGCGCAGAAAAGATTTCGCATGGTTTGGCTGCGGCCGAGCACGCGAAGATCGAACTCTCCAATGTTCACCGCGAAGTCGAAACTAAAATGGCCGCGACCCGTGCCGAGTCCGCGGCAGTGCTGGCTGATGCCGCGCGTCGGGCGCAGCACATCATTGACGAAGCCAAAGCCCGTGCAAGCGAAGAGGGTGCGCGTATTGTTGCTGCCGCCCACCAAGAGGCGATGCAAGAAGCGGTCAAGGTGCGAGAGTCTTTGCGCCACGATGTGGCTGCCTTGGCAGTCAAAGGTGCCGAGCAGATTTTGCGCAAAGAAGTGAATCCGCAAGTGCATGCTGACTTGTTGGAACGCCTCAAGACCGAACTCTAGAGGCTACTATGGCTGAACTTGCAACCATTGCCCGGCCCTATGCGGACGCGCTGTTCAAGGCGAGTGCCGCGCATTTGCCGGCGACTTCGCAATGGCTCGATGAGGTCGCTGCCATGGCCAGTGATGCGCAACTACTACGCTTTGCCAGCAACCCGAAGGCGACCAGCGCGCAATTGCGCGATTTGCTCAAGGTTAGCGGTGAGCCTCCTGTGGCGGCGCTGGCAGACAATTTTCTGCATGAGCTTATCGAACACGGTCGCCTGAGCGCATTACCTGAAATTGCCGCCCAATTTCGCAAGCACATGAATGCGCAGTCGGGTGCGTCGGACGCCGTACTCTACAGCGCATTCGCGGTAGATGCCCAGTCGCTCGATAAGGTGCGCCAGACATTGGAAAAGCGCTTCGGACGTAAATTGCACATTACCGTTCAGATCCAGGAAGACCTGATTGGCGGCGTACGCATTGCGGTTGGCGACGAAGTGCTTGACACCTCCGTCAAAGCCCGCCTTGAACAAATGAAAGTCGCCTTGGCTGCCTAAGCGGTTAAGGTCCAAGATTTAGTCTTAACAAGAAAGAGGGAAAGAGTAATGCAACTCAATCCGGCAGAAATTTCCGAGCTCATCAAGAGCCGTATCGAAGGACTCGCGGTCAACGCCGACGTCCGTAATGAAGGTACCGTAATCTCGGTTACCGACGGTATTGTTCGCCTGCACGGTCTATCCGACGTGATGCAGGGCGAGATGCTGGAATTCCCCAACAACACTTTCGGCTTGGCGCTCAATCTTGAGCGCGACTCCGTCGGCGCGGTTATTTTGGGTGACTACGAGCATATCTCGGAAGGCGACACCGTCAAATGCACAGGCCGTATTCTGGAAGTCCCCGTCGGCCCCGAGCTGATTGGCCGCGTGGTTAACGCCTTGGGCCAACCGATTGACGGCAAAGGCCCGATCAACGCCAAGATGACCGACGTGATTGAGAAAGTTGCGCCTGGTGTGATCGCGCGCCAATCCGTTAGCCAGCCGATGCAGACCGGTCTCAAGTCGATCGACTCCATGGTACCTATCGGTCGTGGCCAGCGCGAGTTGATTATTGGTGACCGCCAGACCGGAAAGACGGCCGTTGCGATTGACGCCATCATCAATCAAAAAGGTCAGCACATGACCTGCGTATACGTGGCGATCGGACAGAAAGCATCGTCCATCAAAAATGTGGTTCGCGCGCTGGAAAAAGCAGGCGCTATGGAATACACGATTGTGGTCGCCGCATCCGCTTCTGAATCGGCTGCAATGCAGTATGTCTCGGCCTACTCTGGCTGCACCATGGGTGAGTACTTCCGCGATCGCGGTGAAGACGCACTGATTGTGTATGACGATTTGTCCAAGCAGGCCGTGGCTTACCGCCAGGTGTCCTTGCTGCTGCGCCGTCCTCCCGGCCGCGAAGCCTACCCTGGTGACGTATTTTATTTGCACAGCCGTTTGTTAGAGCGTGCCGCCCGCGTGAATGCCGACTATGTCGAAGCGTTTACCAAAGGCGCAGTAAAAGGTAAAACCGGTTCACTAACCGCATTGCCAATCATTGAAACCCAGGCTGGCGACGTGTCTGCCTTCGTTCCGACCAACGTGATTTCAATTACGGACGGCCAGATCTTCTTGGAGACCTCGCTGTTTAACGCGGGTATCCGCCCCGCGATTAATGCTGGTATCTCGGTGTCTCGCGTCGGTGGTGCAGCACAAACTAAATTGGTCAAGAACTTGTCCGGCGGTATCCGTACCGACTTGGCGCAGTACCGTGAATTGGCTGCCTTTGCGCAGTTCGCTTCCGACCTAGACGAATCCACCCGCAAGCAGCTTGACCGCGGTGCCCGCGTTACCGAGTTGTTGAAGCAAGCGCAATACAGTCCCTTGACCATCAGCTTGATGGCGGCCACCTTGTTCGCGGTTAACAAAGGCTTTATGGACGATATCGAGATCAAGCAGGTCTTGGCGTTCGAGCGCGAGCTGCATTCCTACCTCAAAGACAAGCACGCAAGTTTGCTGGCTAATCTGGAAGCCAACAAAGCCATGGACAAGGATGCCGAGGCAGAACTGACCTCCGGCCTGACCGCTTTCAAGAAGTCTTTTGCTTGATAGCCGCTGACGCACACAGGAGCAACTGATGGCAGCAGGCAAGGAAATACGCGGCAAGATCAAATCGGTGGAAAACACTAAGAAGATCACCAAGGCTATGGAAATGGTGGCGGCGTCCAAAATGCGCAAGGCGCAGGAGCGCATGCGCGCCGCCCGCCCCTACAGTGAAAAGATTCGTAACATTGCGGCCAATCTCAGCCAGGCCAACCCGGAATACGTGCATCCTTTTATGCAGGTCAACCAGGCCAATGGCGCGGGCTATATCGTTGTCACAACCGACAAAGGTTTGTGTGGCGGTCTTAACACCAATGTGTTGCGCAGCATGCTCCACAAAATGCGCGAATTGCAAGACCAAGGCCTGCAACCGCAAGCGGTAGCGATTGGCAATAAAGGGCTTGGTTTTTTAAACCGCTCAGGCGTCAAAGTGCTTGCCCAAGCGGTGCATCTAGGGGATACGCCGCATCTGGAAAAGCTGATCGGCCCGGTGAAAGCCTTGCTGGACGCCTATGTGGCTGGTGAAGTGCGGGTGATCTATTTGTGTTTTACTCGTTTTGTCAACACCATGAAGCAAGAGCCGGTGGTGGAGCAATTACTGCCGCTGTCCGCTGAATCGCTGAATAAGCATGCCACCCGTGCGACCTGGGACTACATCTACGAGCCCGACGCCAATGTGGTGATCGACGATTTACTTTTGCGTTACGTTGAAGCCTTGGTGTACCAAGCCGTGGCCGAAAGCATGGCGTCCGAGCAATCGGCACGGATGGTGGCGATGAAGTCTGCGACTGACAACGCGGGCAGCGTCATCAGCGAACTCAAACTGGTTTACAACAAGACGCGTCAAGCTGCGATCACCAAGGAATTGTCCGAGATCGTCGCTGGTGCGGCTGCTGTCTGATTTTTATTTTTGGAGCGAAAAAACATGGCTCAAGCAAGCACGGGCGCAGGCGTCCAGGGAAAAATTGTTCAATGTATTGGTGCAGTCGTGGACGTGGAGTTTCCTCGCGATCACATGCCCAAGATTTATGACGCATTGAAGCTCGAAGGCACTGCGCTAACTTTGGAAGTTCAGCAGCAATTGGGCGACGGCATTGTCCGTACCATTGCGCTGGGTAGCTCCGACGGTCTGCGTCGCGGCCTGATGGTCGTGAACACCGGAGCTTCGATCACGGTGCCGGTTGGCAAGGGCACGCTGGGACGCATCATGGACGTTTTGGGTAACCCCATTGACGAACGCGGCCCTGTGGACCAAACACTGACTGCTTCTATCCACCGGAAGGCTCCCGCCTACGACGAGCTGTCTCCCTCGCAAGAACTTCTAGAAACTGGAATCAAAGTTATTGACTTGGTTTGCCCGTTTGCCAAGGGCGGCAAGGTGGGTTTGTTCGGCGGCGCCGGTGTGGGCAAGACCGTGAACATGATGGAACTGATTAACAACATCGCTAAAGCGCACAGCGGTTTGTCGGTCTTTGCCGGTGTAGGTGAGCGTACCCGCGAAGGCAATGACTTCTACCACGAGATGGCTGACTCCGGTGTTGTGAACCTCGAGAAGCTCGAAGACTCCAAAGTGGCCATGGTCTATGGCCAGATGAACGAGCCTCCCGGCAACCGTTTGCGCGTGGCCTTGACCGGCCTGACCATTGCCGAATCCTTCCGTGATGAAGGCAAAGACGTGTTGTTCTTCGTGGACAACATTTACCGCTATACATTGGCCGGCACCGAGGTGTCCGCACTCTTGGGTCGTATGCCTTCTGCCGTGGGTTACCAGCCTACGCTAGCCGAAGAAATGGGCCGTTTGCAAGAGCGTATTACTTCTACCAAAGTGGGCTCTATCACCTCCATCCAAGCCGTTTACGTGCCTGCAGATGACTTGACCGACCCTTCTCCTGCTACCACGTTTGCCCACTTGGACTCCACCGTGGTGCTGTCCCGCGATATCGCTTCGCTGGGTATCTACCCTGCGGTCGATCCGCTGGACTCCACCAGCCGTCAGTTGGACCCACTGGTCGTCGGTGAAGAGCACTATGCAACTGCCCGTGCAGTGCAAGGCACTTTGCAGCGCTACAAAGAATTGCGCGACATCATTGCGATTCTGGGTATGGACGAATTGGCGCCTGAAGACAAGCTGACCGTGGCACGTGCCCGTAAGATTCAGCGTTTCCTGTCGCAGCCCTTCCACGTGGCTGAAGTTTTTACCGGTTCACCTGGTAAGTACGTCACCCTGGCCGAGACGATCCGCGGCTTCAAGATGATTGTTGCCGGCGAGTGCGATCACTTGCCGGAGCAAGCCTTCTACATGGTCGGCAACATCGACGAAGCCTTCGAAAAAGCCAAAAAGGTCTAAGCCATGAACACCATCCAGGTTGATGTGGTGAGCGCTGAAGAGTTGATCTTCTCCGGTGTCGCGCGCTTTGTCTCGCTGCCGGGCGAGGCCGGCGAACTCGGTGTGTATCCGCGTCACACACCGCTTATCACCCGCGTCAAGCCCGGCTCGGTGCGCATTGAATTGGCGGACGGTGGGGAAGAGTTTGTTTTTGTTGCCGGCGGCATTATTGAAGTGCAGCCAGACAGCGTGACGGTGCTGTCTGACACCGCCATCCGGGGCAGCGACCTCGATGAAGAGCGCGCCAATGCCGCCAAGGCCTTGGCCGAAGAAGCCTTGCGCAACGCCAAGAGCGGCGTAGACCTGGCGGTAGCGCAGTCTGAATTGCATACGCTGGTAGCGCAGATCGCTGCGTTGCGGCGCTTCCAAAACAAGCGCTGACATGCACCAGCGCGCCGATTTGCAAACCGCCTTCGGGCGGTTTTTGCATGGTGGCCCAGCATGAACTACCGTGCGCCCCCTTGGCTGCCAAGCGGACACCTGCAAACCATTGTCGCGGCCAAACTGGCGCGGTCTTATGCCGGCGAGCGCCCCGCATTTTTGCGGGAGCGCTGGGACACGCCTGACGGCGACTTTATCGATGTCGATTGGCTAGTGCCCAAGCCCATTGCCGAGGCGCCACTATGGGTCATGTTCCACGGCCTGGAAGGATCGTCGTCCAGTCATTACGCGCTGGCCTGTGCCGACCATGCGCGCAGGCAAGGCTTTGGATTTGCCGTGGCCCACTTTCGCGGTTGCAGCGGCGAGCTTAACCGGGCACCACGCGCCTACCATTCTGGGGACTATGAAGAAATAGGCTGGCTCTTACAACGCTTTGCGAGCTTGCATAGCGGCCCTGTCTGCGCCATTGGTATTTCACTGGGCGGCAACGCCCTTATGCGCTGGGCCGAGGAGGCCGGGCACAGCGCAGGCGCTAGCGTGCGCGCGATTGCGGCCGTTTGCGCGCCCTTGGACTTGGCAGCCAGTGGTGCAGCTATGGGACGAGGATTCAACCGTCAGGTTTACACCCGCATGTTTTTGCGTAGTATGAAGCCCAAAGCCTTGGCAAAATTGAAGCAACATCCTGGTCTCTTTGACGCGCAGGCCTTGATGGCAGCGCAAGACTTGTATGCTTTTGACAATATCTTCACCGCACCCCTGCATGGTTTCAGAGACACCGAAGACTATTGGAAGCGCGCCTCAGCCAAACCGCATCTGGCAGCGGTGCGTGTGCCAGCGCTGGCGATCAATGCGCGCAATGACCCCTTTATCCCCGCCGATTCATTGCCTGCCCTGCATGAAGTTGGACAATACGTGCATCTGCAGCAATTCGACCATGGCGGCCACGTCGGCTTTGCCGCAGGTACGCCGCCCGGCCATTTAGGTACCCTGCCGCAGACACTGGGACGGTGGTTCGATCAACACGCACGCTAGGGCATTACAGGCATGGACGATATTGTTAAACAGGCGATGGCCAAATGGCCCAATGTGCCGAATTGCTACGACTGGCTGGGCTTGGACGCGCGCGGTAACTGGTATATGCGCGATGATCGGACCCAGGCCATCGGCAGCTTTGCCAGCGGCCTGACTGGCGCCAAGGGCTCCATGCTCAAGCATGAAAAGCTGATCGACTTCATCGAGCGCAACTACGGCGCAGATGCCCAAGGCAGCTGGTATTTTCAAAACGGACCGCAGCGCGTATACGTCGAGTTGGAGGCCACGCCTTTCATTTGGCGCGTCGATGGCAAGGGCGCGATCACTTCCAGCGCAAAGCAAACAGCTTCGCTAGTTCAGCTGTTGATGGATGAACGCGGCTGGCCTTATTTGCACACTTCGCTCGGTTTTGGATTGGTACACACCCAGGACGTTGCCAGTTTGGCGCAGGCGCTGGAAGAGCAGCATTGGCCGATTGAGGAAGTCAGTGCAGCCCAACTCCCCGCGCGCTTTGGCTACCAAATGAGTCCGGCGGCACTGGAAATCAAAAAATAAAGCCAGACTCAAGCCATTCGCGTGGCTTGACCCACTATTTTGCAGGCGTAAAAAAACCGGTCCAAAGACCGGTTTCTTTGCGATATCAAAGCCACCTATTTGGCAGCTTCGGGTTTGCTTGGCTCGGGGAACTTGGCGCCGCCTGCATTGACCAAATAGACTACAGCGCGTGCAATTTCAACATCTTCAAAATCACCACCGCCTTGGGCGCCCATGGCGTTTTTGCCTTTGAGTGCGGAATTCCACAGTGCATCAAAACCTGTTTTGATCCGTGGCGCCCATGCAGTCTTGTCGCCAAACTTCGGCGCACCGGCCAGGCCATTGGCATGGCAGGCAGCGCATTGGGCGTTGTATACGGCCTCGCCGGTCTTCATTTCGCGGTTTGCATCACGGATTTGTACGGTGCCTACTTTTTGGATGCGCTCTTCCACAGACTTTTCTACATTGGTCGCGCCAGCAGCGGGCTTGTCATGCGAGGTCACGTAATAGACCAGTCCGATGATGATGAAAATCGGGATGACAAACGAGAAAAACACAGCCATCAAAAGTTGTCGGGGGGATTTAATCGGACCGGTGTGGTCTTCTTCGGTATGGCTGGTGTCGCTCATGGAGTCCTCTAATAGGCTGTGGCCGGGTAAAACAGCCTCTGATTATAGGCGCCCATAGGGTGAAACAACCTACAATCATTGGCTCAGGGCGCGGCTGTAGCTCAGTGGATAGAGTATTGGCCTCCGAAGCCAAGGGTCGTGGGTTCGA
>CANNEW010000032.1 GCA_947503685.1 Comamonadaceae bacterium
GCCGATATGCCGCATTGGCTGAGCGATGTGCTCTGGGCCGGGCCTATCACCTTGCTGTGCAGCTGGGTGATCTGGCGCGCGCTGCTATGGGCCTATACGCCAAAGCCCGGTGCCGCCGATAGCGGCAACAGCCTCCCGCTCTAAGGCCACAAATCAAGCGCCTCAGGTACTGCGCTGCGGCAAGCCTGCCGCCAAACCGTCCAGCACGCTGGGGTAACGCAGTACCAGCCGCAGTTCCCGCTTGATGCGCCGGTTGTCCATGCGCCGGGACTCCGCCAAAAAACTCATTTGCATGGGCGACACGACATGCTCCAAGGCCGCGCGCTGCAAACGTGGCGCAGGCGGCAGGCCATAGAGAGCCGCAGCCGCATCCATATAGTCGCCCATCTTCATGACTGCATCGTCGTTGACGTTATAGACGCCCTGCGCGCGTCCGCGCCACAAGGCCAACACACAGGCGCGCGCCAAGTCGTCGGCATGGATGTGGTTGGTATAAACGTCCTCGTCAGACACCAATACCGGCGTGCCTTTTTGCAAGCGCGCCTGCGGAGTGCCACCTTCCCGGTCGGGCGCGTAAATACCGGGTATACGCAGCACGCGCGTCTGCGCTCCCGTGGCGCGCCCGAAATGGCGCACCCGGCTTTCCGCATCCACGCGCCGCTTGGCGCGATCGGTTTGGGGCTGCAGGGGGCGTAATTCAGAGACCCATTGCCCCTGGCAATCGCCATAGACACCCGTGGTAGAGCCATACACCAGAGCCACAGGCCCCAGCCGCAGGCGCAAGGCTTGCAGCACATGGGCGCTGCGCACATCCCGGCTGCCGGTGGGCGCAGGCGGCGCCAAATGCAGCACGCGCTGGCCCAAAGCCGCCAGGCGGCGCAGGCTGCGCGCATCGTCCAAATTACCCAACAGCGGCGTGATGCCCGCCGCGCGCAAGGGTGCCCGCCGCGCCGCTTGCGAGGTGAGCGCCAGCACCCGCACACGCGGCGCTAGCAAGCGGGCCACACGCAAGCCCACGTCACCGCAGCCGACAATGAGCACACGACTGCGCCGAAAGCGTGCAGGTAAGGCGCCTAAGGGGCTTTGGTTTGAAGGCAAAATCGGGGCTTTATTTCGTTGCAAACCCCAAGGATAACCATAACGATGAATGCCAGCGCCGCCTCTTTCGCCATCTCGGTTCAGCCCAGCGGCATACAGTTTCAAGCCCAAGCAGGCGAAAGCCTGCTCGCCGCCGGTATCCGCCAGGGTATCGGCCTGCCCTACGGCTGCAAAGACGGGGCTTGCGGTTCCTGTAAATGCAAATTAGTAACAGGCCAGGTGCAGCAGAGCGATTTTCAGCGCAAAGCACTTAGCGAAGACGAAGAGGCGCAGGGTTTTGTGCTCACTTGCAGCGCCCACGCAATGAGCGATATCACGCTGGAGTCGCGCCAGGTGACACCTGCCGGTGCACTGCCGGTGAAAAAAATGCCCACCCGCGTGAGCAGCCTGGTACGCAAGACGGACGACGTGGTCGTGATGCAACTGCAATTGCCGGCCAATGACACCTTCGTGTACCGCGCGGGGCAGTATGTCGAATTCATTTTGCGAGACGGTGCGCGCCGTTCTTACTCCATGGCCAATGCGCCCAGCCACGGTCCAGGCGTAGAACTACATGTCCGCCATATGCCTGGCGGCCGATTTACCGATTTGGTATTTGGCTCGATGAAAGAAAAAGATATTTTGCGCATCGAAGGACCCATGGGCTCGTTTTTCCTACGCGAAGAATCAAGCAAACCCATGGTTTTTTTGGCCTCGGGCACCGGTTTCGCGCCGCTCAAAGCCTTGCTAGAGCACATGCAGCACTGCGGCATCACCCGCCCGGTCGCGCTGTACTGGGGCGGACGCCGGCCTGCCGATTTGTACATGGACGATTGGCTGCAAGCCCAGTGTGCCGCTATGCCTAACGTGCACTACGTGCCCGTGGTATCCGACGCCCTGCCTGAAGATGCCTGGCAAGGCCGCACAGGTTTTGTACACCGGGCGGTGCTGGAAGATTTTGCCGACTTGTCCGGCCACCAGGTCTATGCCTGCGGCGCGCCGGTGGTGGTGGACTCCGCACAGCGCGACTTTTGCGCGCTGGCCGGCTTGCCTGCTGAAGAATTTTTTGCCGATGCCTTTACTTCGGAGGCGGATAAGCATTAGACGGTTCACCGCTGCCATCCGCTTGCACCGAAACGGGTCGTTGACTAAGCACCACCGCAAAAATGACTACCAACGCACCGGCCTGGGCCATCGGGGTCATCACCTCGGCCAGATAAAACCAAGCAAATAATGCGGCAAATACCGGTTCCATCGCATAAATAATGGCCGCCTGTTCCGCCGACACATGGGTCTGCGCCAGGGCTTGCAAAAAGAAGGTGGCTGCCGAAGCCAGGGCGCCTAAAAAAAGCAAACCCAGCAGGACTTCGAGATTGATCACTTCGGGCAGGCTAAGCACCCGCGCAGGCCCGCTATCGAGCAGCATCCACACCATGCCCATCGCCGCCATACACCATACTTGGGCCGATGCCAGTTGCACCGCCTTGTGCAAGCGCGCCCGCGCCGACATCCCCATGGTATAGACCGCATAGGCCAGGGCCGCCAGCAAGGTGGCGGCATCGGCCCACAAGTGGGCCTCGCCGTCGTAAGACATCATGCCTATGCCCAAACAGGCCATTGCCGCCGCAACAAAAATCAGCCAGCCTGGCCGCCCACCCAACAACAAGCCCAGCAAAGGCACCATGAGCACATTGAGGCTGGTGAGGAAAGCGCTGCGATTAGAGGCTATGAACTGCAAACCATAGGCCTGCGCTGCCATAGAAAACAGCGCCAGCGCACCCAGCCAGAAACCATCGCGCCAGGTAGCAAAGCTGATGCCACGCACAAAAGGAAGCATACAAAGCGCCGCAATCCAAAAACGCAAGGTCGTAATTTCTACGCCACTGAGCAGCCCGGTGGCTACTTTTAGCACCGGAAAGGTCATGCCCCACACCACGGTCACCAGAAGCAAAATCAAGGGGTAGCGGTAATGCATGCGTTCAAGCCCCTACGGCACTTACTCGCCCAGATAAGCAGCACGCACCTTCGGGTCATTGAGCATGTGCTTAGCGTCCCCGTGCATGGTGATGATGCCCGACTCCATCACATAGCCGCGGTTGGCTATAGACAAAGCACGGCTGGCATTTTGCTCCACTAAGAGCACCGTCACACCTTGCGCATACACGTCTTGCACCACTTCAAAAATCTTGTCCACCATCAAAGGCGACAAGCCCATGGAGGGTTCATCCAGCAGCAGCACTTTGGGTCGGCTCATCAAGGCCCGCCCCATGGCCAGCATTTGCTGCTCGCCGCCAGACATGGTGCCGGCTAATTGCGTGCGCCGCTCTTTGAGGCGCGGGAAGATAACAAACATTTTTTCGATATCGTCCTCGATGCCCTGTTTGTCATTGCGGATGTAGGCGCCCATATGCAGGTTTTCCATGATGGACATACGCGTGAACACGCCGCGCCCTTCGGGCACCATGGCCAGGCCTTGCTTAACCAGGTCCCAGGGGCCTTGGCCGCGTATGCTTTTGCCCCTATAAACAATATCGCCTCCAGCTAATGGCAGGGTGCCGGTAATGGCCTTCATGGTGGTGGTTTTACCCGCACCGTTGGAGCCAATCAGGGTTACCAATTCACCTTCGCGGACTTCGAAATCCACCCCTTTGACGGCCTGGATGCCGCCGTAGGCGACTTGTAATCCGCTGACTTGGAGCAATGTGTTGCTGGTCATATGCTTTCCTTCTAGGGTGGCAGGCGCCGCCCCGGTAGATGAAGAGGGTTAGTGGCCGCTGGTGCCCAGGTAGGCTTCGATCACTTTGCTGTCTTTTTGTACTTCGGCCGGCGTCCCATCGGCAATCTGCTTGCCATAGTCCAGCACGGTGACGCGGTCGCACAAACCCATCACCAGTTTGACGTCATGCTCGATGAGCAAAATCGTGCGCTGGTCATTGCGAATGCGGTCTATCAGTTCGCGCAGCATGATTTTTTCGGTAGCATTCATGCCCGCTGCCGGTTCGTCCAGCGCGATGAGTTGCGGGTCGGTCGCCAACGCACGGGCGATTTCCAAGCGGCGTTGGTCGCCATAGCTCAAGGTGCGGGCCTTGTAATCGGCAAACTTGCCGATGCCCACATAGTCGAGCAACTCCTGCGCGCGCTGGGCAATCTGCGCCTCTTCGGCTTTGAAGCCAGCGGTGCGAAAAATAGCACCTAATAGGCCCGAATGGGTGCGCACATGGCGGCCCACCATCACGTTTTCCAGCGCCGTCATTTCGGCAAACAGGCGGATGTTTTGGAAGGTGCGGGCAATACCCGCTTTGGCCACGGTATGCACCGCGGTCGGTTGGTAGGCCTTACCGGCCAATGCAAAGCTGCCACTGTCGGGCGTGTACAAACCGGTCAGCACGTTAAAGAAAGTGGTCTTGCCCGCGCCGTTGGGGCCAATCAGGCCATAAACCTGCCCGCGCTCAATCGTGATGCCTACATCGCTTAAGGCTTGCAGGCCGCCAAAGCGCTTGGATACGCCAGCGACTTGTAAAACAATGTCTTTGGCCGAGGATGTTGCTGCTGCTGTCATGTGCATCCCCTTCTTATGCTTTAGGCGCGTTGGCCAATGATTTACCGTGCTCGGGCGAGGGCCACAAGCCGCGCGGGCGCATCAGCATGATGGTCACCATCGCCAGCGCAATCAGCAACTGGCGCAGGATAGAGGCATCCAGGCGCCCGTCGGTCATGATTTGCAAAGGGCCGGCCACATAGCGCAAGACCTCGGGCAAGGCCGAGAGCAGCACCGCACCCAAAATCACGCCGGGCAAATGTCCGATGCCGCCGAGCACCACCATGGCCACAATCATCACCGACTCCATCAGGCTAAAGGACTCGGGCGAAATAAAGCCTTGAAAGGACGCAAACATCGCCCCAGAGACGCCGCCAAAGGTAGCGCCCATGCCAAAGGCGGCAAGCTTGAGATTGCGGGTGTTGATACCCATGGCCTTGGCCGCGATTTCGTCTTCGCGTATCGCCATCCAGGCCCGGCCTATGCGCGATTGCTCTAGGCGGTATGAGATCAAAATACTGATCAAGACCAGTGCGAGGAACAGGTAGTAATACAGCGACACCGAGGCGAACTCGATACCCCCAAGCACCATTTTTTTGCCAATATTAATGCCAAAAAATTGCAGCGAATCAATTTGCCCTATGCCTTTGGGACCGTTGGTGATATTGACCGGGTTGTCCATATTGTTCAGGAACACGCGGATAATTTCGCCAAAGCCCAGCGTCACAATGGCCAGGTAGTCGCCACGCAGGCGCAGCGTGGGCGCACCTAGCAACACACCGAAGATGCCGGCCAGGCCGGCGCTCAGAATCAGCACCAGCCAAATCGGGGTATGCATACCCGCAGGATAAGCACCAGCCAACCAGGCAAAGGTTTCAATCAGGTGCGGTGAGTTAAGCAAGCCATAGCTATAAGCGCCAATCGCAAAAAATGCGACGTAACCCAGGTCTAGCAAACCGGCATAGCCGACCACAATGTTGAGGCCTACAGCCAGCAGCACGTAGAGCAAGGCCATATCGGCAATCCGCACCCAGGCATTGCCAAAGGTTTGTAAAACCAGGGGCAAGACCAGCAAGAGCGCCGCAATCAGTGCGTAACGAATCAAACTTTTTTGTGTCATGGCCATCTTCCCTTCAAGCCCGGTCTGCCACGCGCTCGCCCAGCAATCCCGAGGGGCGCAGGGTCAAGACGATGATGAGCACCACAAAGGCAAAGATGTCCGAGTAATGGCTGCCCAGCACACCGCCGGTCCAGTCGCCGATATAGCCCGCGCCAATCGATTCAATCAGGCCCAGCAAAATTGCCCCCACTACCGCGCCGGCCAGATTACCGATGCCGCCGAATACCGCTGCGGTAAAGGCTTTAAGGCCGGGCAAAAAGCCCATGGCGTGTTGGGCGGTGCCGTAGTTAGAGGCATACATCACGCCCGCAATCGCGGCCAATACCGCGCCGATCACAAAAGTAGCCGAAATCACCACATCGGGTTTGACCCCCATGAGGCCGGCCACACGCGGGTTTTCTGCGGTGGCGCGCATGGCACGTCCGAGTTTGGTGAAATTGACCAGCCAGGTTAGTAGCGCCAGGGACACCGCCGTGAACGCCAAGATCATGACCTGCGTGGGCGTAATCACCGCGCCCAAAATATGGAAGGGTTCGCTAGGCAGCAAAGTCGGGTAAGACTTGAAGTTGGGCTTCCAGATAATCATGGCCAGGGTCTGCAAGAGAATGGACATGCCGATAGCGGTAATCAGGGGCGCCAATTTGGGGCTGTTGCGCAAAGGGCGGTAGGCGATTTTTTCGATGATGAAATTGAGCACCGCAGCCACCACGCAGGCCACCACCAGGGCGATCAACAAAATCACATAGCCGGGCCAGTCAGGCTGCGCCGGGCGCAGCAAGCCGATCACGGTCCAACTGGTGAGCGCCCCCACCATCATCACTTCGCCATGGGCGAAATTAATCAGGTTAATGATGCCGTACACCATGGTGTAGCCCAGGGCGATGAGCGCATACATGCTGCCCAGCACCAGGCCATTAATGACCTGCTGTACAAAAATATCCATAGATAACTCCGAAGGTGGATGGCCGGGCCAGATGCGAACCCGGGTACGCGCTAAGCGTTTGATGGCAACAAACCGGCCAAGTTAGCGCAAGACTGCTGGCTATTTGCCGCGTGGGCGAATTCTAGCCATTTGCCCTGCTACACAAGCTCCCCATTTTTTGGGGGTTTACCCGTGTGGACAAACAATATTTATATCCAAATAAACAGCTAATTGGGTGCTTTTGCAAGGGCGTTACGAGAGCGCAACTCGCGCAATTTTCGGCGATGCGTATTTCCAACCCGCGCTCCACTGGATGGTAAAACTGGACCTCGTCCATGCCCTCGGGTAAATAGCGCTCGCCCGCCGCAAAAGCGCCTTCCTCGTCGTGGGCATAGCGGTAGTTTTTTCCGTAGTCCAGGCTCTTCATCAAGGCGGTCGGCGCATTGCGCAAATGCAGTGGTACGGGGCGTGTCCCCTCTTTTTTGACCAGTGCTTTGACGTCCTTGAAGGCTTTGTACACCGCATTGGACTTAGGTGCCATCGCCAGATAAACCACGCATTGGGCCAGTGTCAATTCGCCTTCAGGGCTGCCCAGGCGTTCGTACACGTCTGCTGCATCGAGCGCCATGCGCAGGGCGCGCGGATCGGCCAAGCCGATATCCTCGCTGGCCATGCGGATCAATCGCCGTGCCAAGTAGCGCGGTTCGGCACCCCCATCGAGCATGCGCACAAACCAATACAGCGCGGCGTCCGGGTCCGAACCGCGCACCGATTTATGCAAAGCCGAAATCGTGTCGTAAAACTGTTCGCCGCCTTTGTCGTAGCGACGCATCCGCTCGCCCAGCACCTTGAGCAGCCAGGCCTCGTCAATCTGCGCGCGCTTTTCCTGCTGCGCAGCGGCGGCCAAAGTCTCCAAGGTATTGAGCAAGCGGCGCGCATCGCCATCGGCATAGCCCACCAGGCGTTGCGCGGCCGCATCGTCCAGGGCAGGGACCGCATCCAGCGCGCGCGCTTTGGCAATCAATTGCGCCAGCGCCGCTTCGCCCAGCGCTTGCAAGACATACACCGCCGCCCGCGACAACAGCGCCGAATTCACTTCGAAGGACGGGTTTTCGGTGGTGGCACCAATAAAGGTAAACAAACCGCTTTCCACATGCGGCAAAAAAGCATCCTGCTGGCTTTTGTTAAAGCGGTGCACTTCGTCCACAAACACCAGGGTGCGTCGCTGGCTCAGGCCATCGCGCGACAGTTGCGCCCGCTCCACCGCCTCACGGATTTCTTTGATGCCGCCCAGCACCGCGCTGATGCTGATGAAGTCGGCATCAAAAGCATCGGCCATCAAGCGCGCAATAGTGGTTTTACCAGTGCCTGGCGGGCCCCACAAAATGCAGCTATGCGGCGTGCCCGATTCAAAAGCCAGCCGCAGCGCCATGCCCTCGCCCAGCACCTGCTCCTGTCCAATGACCTCGGCTAAGGTGCGCGGACGCAGGCGCTCAGCCAAGGGGATGTGGGAGGGTGGCTTGGTGGACATGCCTACTGGCGCAACACATCCACGCCAGGGGGCGGCTTGAACTGGAACAGGGCGTTATCCAGGGGCGCATTGGCTTCGAACTGGGTAAATTGCATGAGCGAACGCTGGCCGAAACTGTCCAGTATTTCCAGGGTCGCCAGGGTCGCGCCTTTGAAACCGATGCGCACGGTTTGCAAGCCGCCGTCTTTGGATCGCGGGCGCGCCAGCACCCATTCCTGGCCTTCGGAAGGGGCTGCACTACTGAGTTCAAACTCCGCTTCCATGGCGCGCAAGTCCGTGGCCGATGCAATCAGCGCTGCGGGGGTGGCACCCAGGGCTTGCGCCTGCTTGCGCGCCGTGGCCTGCGCCAGGTCTACGTCGTACAGCCACAGGGTCTGCCCGTCGGCCACGATGACCTGCTCCAGCGGTTTTTTGAAAACAAAACGAAACCGGTTTGGCCTTATGAACTCAAAGCTTCCGCTGCTGTTGCGCACCCGCGCAATGTGCCCTTCTTTGGGCGGCGAAGTCACTTGCTGCACGAACTGGGCGCGACCACTGCGGGTGTTTTTGATAAACGCGTCCAAGGCCTCCAGCCCGGTGGCCTGCGCGGCCATAGCGCACAGCGCAAGCAGGCCACAAACAGCGCGCAGCAGAAATGGGTAGAACATGCTCATAGCTAACGAAGTAAGAACTCAGGGTCGTTCAGGACGCACGCGCGGGCACCAAAATCTCGCGCTGGCCGCTGGAACTCATGGAACTGACCAGGCCAGCGTTTTCCATGTCCTCCACCAAGCGCGCAGCGCGGTTGTAGCCGATTTTGAGGTGGCGCTGTACCAGCGAAATGCTGGCTTTACGGTTCTTGAGGACCACTTCCACCGCTTGGTCGTACAAGGGGTCTTTCTCGCCGCCGTCCTCACCCTCGAGTGCATCGTCGCCCTCGACGGTGCCGCCCTCGAGCAAGCCTTCCACATAGTTGGGCTCACCGCCCTGCTCTTTGAGGTACTTCACCACCCGGTGCACTTCTTCGTCGCTGACAAAGGCGCCGTGTACGCGAATAGGCAAACCGGTGCCGCTGGGCATATACAGCATGTCGCCCATACCGAGCAAAGCCTCGGCGCCCATTTGGTCCAATATGGTGCGGCTGTCAATTTTGCTGCTGACCTGAAAAGCAATACGCGTAGGAATATTGGCCTTTATGAGGCCGGTAATCACGTCCACGCTCGGGCGCTGGGTCGCCAAAATCAAATGGATACCGGCAGCGCGCGCTTTCTGCGCCAGGCGGGCGATCAGCTCTTCGATTTTCTTGCCCACCACCATCATCAGGTCGGCCAGCTCGTCGATTACCACCACAATGTGCGGCAGGCGCTCCAAAGGCTCAGGGTCTTCGGGGGTCAGGCTAAAGGGGTTGTACACAAAGCCGCCCTGGGCCTTGGCTTCGTCTATTTTGGCGTTAAAGCCAGCCAAATTGCGCACGCCCATTTTGCTCATCAGCTTGTAGCGCTTTTCCATTTCACCGACACACCAGTTCAGGCCGTGCGCCGCCTGACGCATATCGGTCACCACGGGCGCGAGTAAATGCGGAATACCTTCATAGACCGACATTTCTAGCATCTTGGGATCTATCATGAGCAGGCGCACATCCCGCGCTTCGGCCTTGTACAACAGGCTCAAAATCATGGCATTGATGCCCACTGACTTGCCCGAGCCAGTGGTGCCGGCCACCAGCACATGCGGCATCTTGGCCAGGTCGGCGACGATGGGGTTGCCGACAATATCTTTACCCAGGCCCATGGTCAGCATGGACTTGCCTTCGTTATACACCTGCGAGCCCAAAATTTCGGAAAGGCGGATAGATTGGCGCTTGGCGTTGGGCAACTCTAGGGCCATATAGTTTTTGCCCGGAATGGTTTCCACCACCCGGATGGACACCAGACTCAGGCTGCGCGCCAGATCTTTGGCCAGGCCCACAATTTGCGAACCCTTCACGCCGGTGGCAGGCTCGATTTCGTAGCGCGTAATCACCGGTCCAGGCTGGGCCAGCACCACGCGTACTTCCACGCCAAAGTCCTTGAGCTTTTTCTCAATCATGCGGCTGGTCATTTCCAGCGTTTCGTTGGACACGGTTTCCTGGCGCAGCAAAGCCTCATCGAGCAAGGCCACCTGCGGCAGTTTGCTGTCGGGCATGTCGGCAAACAAAGGCTTTTGCCGTTCTTTGGCCACCCGCGTGCTCTTGGGCACCTCCACCATACGTTGCGTCTCTACCGGTGCGCGGGGCTCGGCAAATACCGTGGGTGCCATCAGGGGCGCGATGTCCGGTGCGGCGTCCATGGGCGGCCCCTCGGGATGCAAAGACACCTCCCGCTCGCGCAAAGCCTGCTGGCCCATTTCCAGGTCCTGCGCCAAAGCACGTCGGTCCTGGAAGGACTCCCAGCGCGCGTCCAGCCAACTGCCTATAGCCTCTGCGCTGTGCAACCAGGAAAAGCGGAAAGCCCAAGAACAACCCAGCAGGCCCGCGCCTATGGCCAGCAGGCCCGAACCCACAAAGCCTAGCGCGCCGACCGCTTGGGTACCCAAGATAAAACCCAAAACGCCTCCGCTGTAGCCCGGCAGATGCGCCTCCAGGCGGTACAAGCGGGTGTATTCCAAAACCGTACTCGAAACCAACAGCAAGCCCAGGCCGACCCACAAGACCACCTGCGGATGGCGCTGCCACAAGGGGCTGCCCGCGTCCAGCTTGGCGTAGGGGGACGCGCCGTCCTGCCCCTTCAAACGCCGCATTGCCAGGCGAGCCCAGCCCAAACTCGCCAACGCCAGACACCACCAAACCGAGTAGCCCAGCAAAAAATACCCCGTATCGGCTAGCAAGGCACCCAGGCGGCCGGCCCGGTTCAGGACCGCGCCACCTGCGCCCGAGGTGGTCCAGGCCGCATCCTGGGGCGCATAGCTGGCAAAAGCGAGAAACAAGAAGGTCAGCACAAAAAACCCGAAAAAAAAGGCAATTTCACTGGCAAAACGGACCCATCCGGAGGGCTCGGGAATTTCGTCAAGAGTGTCCGCGTGGAGCGTATGCAGTGAATATGTCATGGGTTCTGTGAAATAGCCTTTTCCGCAGGGCGGGCGCTGCAAGGCGCAAGCTTAACCCACACTGGCAAGCGGGGCGCCGCGCCCGTCTTCGTAAAATAGCGGCTCACGCGGCTTGCCGCGCCAGCTTTTTACAAGTCTCTCCAGGCACCCGCCGGGCTACTTGTTTCCTCTTTTCTACTACGACCGCACAACGCCGACACCCCTATGACCTCTGCCCCACACGCCCGCGTCCTGATTTTGGGCTCCGGCCCCGCCGGCTACACCGCCGCCGTCTATGCGGCCCGCGCCAACCTCAACCCAGTGCTTATCACCGGCATGGCCCAGGGCGGCCAACTGATGACCACTACCGACGTGGACAACTGGCCCGCAGACGCCCAGGGCGTCCAAGGCCCAGAACTAATGCAGCGTTTTTTGGAACACGCAGAGCGCTTTAAAACCCAAGTGATTTTTGACCATATCAGCAGCGTAGACCTGAGCCAGCGCCCCTTCACCCTCCAAGGCGATGACAAAAGCTATACCTGCGACGCGCTCATCATCGCCACGGGCGCCTCGGCCAAATACCTGGGTCTGCCTTCGGAAACCGCGTTTATGGGCCGTGGCGTTTCCGGCTGCGCCACCTGCGACGGCTTTTTCTACCGCGACCAGCTTTGCTGCGTGGTCGGCGGTGGCAACACCGCAGTGGAAGAGGCACTCTACCTTTCCAATATCGCCAGCAAGGTGTATTTGGTACACCGTCGCGACAAATTCAAAGCCGAGCCGATTTTGGTAGACAAGCTGATGGAAAAAGTAGCCGCCGGCAAAATCGAACTCAAGACCTTCCAAACCCTGGACGAAGTGCTAGGCGATGCCTCCGGCGTCACCGGTATCCGCTTGCGCAGTACCGTCGATGGCAGCACCCAAGACCTGGCGCTGCAGGGTTGCTTTATTGCCATCGGTCACTCGCCCAATACCGATATTTTCCAGGGCAAGTTGGCCATGGAAAACGGCTACATCGTGACCCAAAGCGGCCTCAAAGGCTTTGCCACGATGACCAGTGTGCCCGGCGTGTTTGCCGCAGGCGACGTGCAAGACCATGTTTACCGCCAGGCCATCACCAGCGCCGGCACGGGTTGCATGGCAGCACTCGATGCCCAGCGCTTCCTAGAGCAAGAATAAACCCGGTGGGATAATCCAGCCCCATGACGATTACCTATAAAGACGCCGCTGGCATCGCCGGCATGCGGGTCGCAGGCCAGCTGGCCTCCGAGGTGCTGGACTACCTGACGCCCTTTGTGCAAGCCGGTGTTACCACCAATGCGCTAGACCAACTGGCACATGACTACATTGTGCAGGTGCAAGGCGGCATCCCGGCACCGCTCAACTACAAAGGCGGCGGCAACACCCCCTACCCCAAATCCATCTGCACCTCGGTCAACCACCAGGTCTGCCATGGCATTCCCAATGACAAGGCGCTGAAAAAGGGCGATATCGTCAATATCGACGTCACCGTCATCAAAGACGGCTGGCACGGCGACACCAGCCGCATGTTCATGGTGGGCGAGGTTTCGATTGCCGCCAAGCGTTTGTGCGCTATCACTTATGAGGCCATGTGGCACGGCATCAAAATGGTGCGTCCCGGAATCCACTTGGGCGATATCGGTTATGCCATCCAAAAGTTTGCCGAAGGCCAGGGCTTTAGCGTGGTGCGCGAGTTTTGCGGCCACGGCATAGGCCGTGTATTCCACGAGGAACCGCAAGTGCTGCACTATGGGCGCCCCGGCACGCTGGAAAAACTGGTCGAAGGCATGACTTTCACCATCGAGCCCATGATCAATGGCGGGCGCAAAGAGATCAAAGATGGCCCAGAAAAAGACGGCTGGACCATCGTGACTCAGGACCGCTCCTTGTCAGCCCAATGGGAACACACGGTGCTGGTCACGCCTACCGGCTACGAGGTGCTGACCCTGTCGGCAGGCAGCCCAAGCACACCGGCTTTTGTGACTGCCACGCAGTCGCAGGGCGCCTGATCGCGGCGGCCATCGGGCAGCGCATGCCATGAGCGAATTGCAGGCCCTGCGCACCACCTACCGTAGCGGCAAAGAGGCTTTGCTGGCGCGGGTGCAGGCCCCTGGCTTTTCAGCCCGCAGCGTACACAAGCTACTGCGCCAGCTGGCAGCCCAAACTGACAGTTTGCTGATCCAACTCTGGAACCAGGCGGGTTTGGGTGCGCCCTGTGCCCTCCTGGCCGTGGGCGGCTATGGCCGGGGCGAGTTGTTTCCCTATTCGGACGTCGATGTGCTGGTGCTTCTGCCCGACGCGGCCGGTCAGATGCCGGATCCGGAGCGTGCCCGGCGCATAGAAGGGTTTATCGGCAACTGCTGGGACGCGGGTCTGGAAATCGGCTCCAGCGTGCGCACCCTGTCCGAATGCCTGAGCGAAGCGGCCAAAGACGTGACCGTGCAAACCGCCTTACTGGAAAGCCGGTGCGTTACCGGCGATCAGGCGCTGGCCTCAGCCTTCAAATCCGCTTTCATGGCGGCGCTGGACCCGCGTGCGTTTTTTATCGCCAAGACCCTGGAGCTGCGCCAGCGCCACACCAAATTTGAAGACACGCCTTACGCACTGGAGCCCAATTGCAAAGAGTCTCCGGGCGGAATACGTGATTTGCAAGCCATCATCTGGGGGGCCAAAGCCGCGCAACTGGGCAGCAACTGGCAGGAGTTGCAAGCCAGCGGTCTGGCCACGGCCCTGGAGATTGCGCATTTAAAGCGCAACCAGGCGCTGCTGTTTTTAATCCGGGTGCGCCTGCACCTGGCTGCGCACCGGCGCGAAGACCGGCTGGTGTTTGACCTGCAAACCACGGTGGCGCACAGCTTTGGCTACACCCATACCGGCGGCGAAGGCCGGGCCCTGGTGCGCGCCAGCGAAGCGCTGATGAAGCGCTACTACTGGGCCGCCAAAGCCGTCACGCAACTGAACCAAATTTTACTGATGAATATTGAGGAGCGGCTCAACCCCTCGACCCACAGCCTGCGCCCTATCAACGCGCGCTTTAACGACAAGGCAGGCATGCTTGATGTGGTCAGCGACGATGTGTATCAACGCCAGCCACACGCGATTTTGGAAACCTTTTTGCTCTACCAGCAAACCGTGGGCATCAAAGGCTTGTCGTCTCGTACGCTGCGCGCGCTCTACAACGCGCGCGCCTTGATGGACAGCGGCTTTAGACGCGACCCCGTCAACCGCGACACCTTCAGCCGCATCTTGATGCAGCCCCAAGGCATTACCCACGCCATGCGTTTGATGAACCAGACCTCGGTATTGGGCCGCTATCTCTGGGTCTTTAGGCGCATCGTCGGACAAATGCAGCACGATCTGTTCCACGTTTATACGGTCGATCAGCACATCCTGACGGTGCTGCGCAATGTGCGGCGATTTTTTGTGGTGGAACATGCGCACGAATACCCGCTGTGCTCGCAACTGGCGGCGGGCTGGGACAAACCTTGGGTACTGTACATCGCGGCCCTGTTTCACGACATTGCCAAAGGGCGTGGAGGCGATCATTCCGAACTCGGTTGTGTCGAAGCGCGGCGCTTTTGCAAGCTACACGGCATAGGTGTAGAGGACACGGCACTGGTCGAGTTTTTGGTAGCCCAGCACCTGACTATGAGCCATGTAGCGCAAAAGTCCGACCTCAGCGATGTGGAGGTGATTGCCCAGTTTGCCAAGCGTGTGGGCAATGAGCGCAAGCTCACCGCCTTGTATTTGCTGACCGTGGCCGATATACGCGGCACTTCGCCCATAGTCTGGAATGCCTGGAAAGGCAAATTGCTGGAAGACCTGTACCGCTACAGCGCACGCGCGCTGGGCGGGCGCGCACCTGATGCGCAAGCCGAAGTGGAAAGCCGCAAGCGCGAGGCACTGGTCATGCTGGCCTTGCACGCGCTGCCTTTTGAGTCGCACAAAGCACTTTGGGACACCTTGGACGTAAGCTACTTCATGCGCCACGACGCAGCCGCTATTGCCTGGCACGCCAAACAGCTTTCGCGCCACGTGGATGCCCAAACCCCCATCGTGCGTGCACGCCGCTCCGCTGTGGGCGAGGGCCTGCAGGTACTGGTCTACACGCGGGACCAGCCGGATTTATTCGCCCGGATTTGCGGCTATTTTGACCAGGCTTCTTTCAGCGTAGTGGATGCCCGCATCCACACCACACAGCGCGCCTATGCGCTGGACACTTTTGAAGTCGTCACCTCGGCGGGCATGGAGGAGCACTACCAGGCGCTGACGAATATGATCGAGGCCGATTTGGCGCAAGCCATTGGGCTGGCCGGACCGCTACCTGCGCCCAGAAAAGGGCGGGTGTCGCGCCGGGTTAAAAGCTTTCCGATTGCTCCGCGCG